>JANXTL010000063.1 GCA_025352375.1 Acetobacteraceae bacterium
CAACGCGCCTACGATCATGATCGCCGAAAAGGCGGCAGCGATGATTTTGGCGGATGCGCGCTGATCAGCTCCCGTCCTTGCCCCACATATTTTCCCACACCAAATCCTTCCAGCTCGCTGGTTTGGTCTTCAGCGTCCTCGTCTCGAACATGAAATCGGCGCCTTTCTTGAAGCCCTTCGGCGTCGAGCTGTAACGCATGATTTTCGGGTTGGTCATCAGCGCCTCAATCCACGCGAGGTCTCGCTTCTGCGGCTCCCGCGCAACATAGATCTGCGCGGATTCATGCGGGTTGGTTTTGATGAATGCGAAGGCATCCTCCATCGCGGCGGCGGTCGCGGCATAGAGTTTGGGGCTGTCGTCGTGAAATTTTGGCGCCGCGTAAAGCGCGGAAATGGAGGAACCGGGCTCGATATAGTCCTCGGAGTTCATCACCAGATGCACCTTGCCGGTTGCCATCATTTCGTCGGCGAAGGGGGTGATGGCGAGTTGGCTGCGCACCGCGCCTTGCCCGCTGAGCACGATCGCCATGCCATCGGGGTTGGACATGGGAACCAGGTTCGGGTCGAAGCGGAACCGCTGATCCCAGCCGTATTCCTTGGCCGCCGCCATCTGCATCGCCAGCGCCTGCGCCGTGACCTTGAGCGCGCTGATGGCGATGCGGTCGTCCGGGCCGATATCCTTGATGGTCTTGATGTGTGGATCGTTGGAAAGCAGCAGGATTGGGCCACCGGACAGCGGGGTCATGATCCGCACCTTGGCTTTGGTTTTATCCCACAGCACGAAGGCCGGACCGAACCCGCCCATCGCGAGGTCCGCATCGCCGGCGAGGATCAGGTCGCTGCTGGCCGGGCCGCTCGCCATGTGCACGAGCGTCACCTTGACCTCGCCCAGGCCCGCCGCTTTGGCGTGCTGCTGGATCAAGCCGCGATCGACCGCGACGTAGACGGGCAGATAGCCCAGACCGTAGGGCATCACGATCCGGACTTCGTTCGATTCCGCCATTGCGTGGAATGGCAGCAGAGCAAACAGGGCGAGCAGCAAGCGCTTCATGGGTGTTCATCCGTGTTGACGATTTTACGGGCGACCAGGTCTTCGATGGCGGTGTTGTCCAACCCCGCCTCGGCCAGGATTTCCCGCGTGTGCTGACCGAGCCTCGGCGCGAACCGCCCGGCCAGCGGCGGCTTGGTTTCCGACCAGGTGCTCGGCTCCCGCATGATGCGGATGCGGCCTTCCGAGGGGTGATCGACCCAATGGAAGAACGCGGCGTCGGCCAGATGCGGATCCTCCATCAGGGATTCCAGCGTGTGCGGCACCATGCAGGGGATGTCGTTCTCCTGCAGCAATTGCAGCCACTCGGCGTTGGTGCGGGTTTTCACCTCGTCCGCGATCATGTCGTACAGTGCGTCGATGTTCGCCGTCCTGGCACCGATATCGGCAAAACGAGAATCGTTTTCGAGCAGATGGCCTTTGCCGACGCATTCGAAAAACCGTTTCCACTGCCCGTCGTTGTACGGCAGCACGGCAATGAACCCATCCTTGCTGGCATAGGGCCGGCGGCTGCGCGACAGCGTGCGGGGGTAGCCGGCGGGGCTGGTGGGCGGATCGAAGGTCTGCCCCTGCATGTGTTCGGACAGCACGAACTGCGCCATCGTCTCGAACATCGGGACCTCGATCATCTGGCCGATGCCGGTACGCGCCTGCGACAGCAGCCCGGCCAGCAGCGCGTTCGCCGCCGCGCTGCCCACGATGCGGTCGATGGCCGCCATCGGGATAAACCGAGGCTCCCCGGTGGAGCGTTGCAGTAGCGTCGGAATCGCCGAGGCCGCCTGGATCAGGTCGTCGTAAGCTGGCCGGCCGGCATAACGACCGGCGCTGCCGTAGCCGACCATGCTGAGATACACGATCTTTGGGTTCAGCTTGCGAATGGACTGGTAGTCCAGGCCAAGCCGAGCCAAAGCCGCTTGCCGGATATTGGATGCCAGGGCATCGACTTTAGGCACCAACCGGAGAATTACGTCGCGCGCGTCCTTCTGCTTCAGGTCGATCGCGATGCTGCGCTTGCCGCGCGCGTTGTGCTGGAACGTCCCACTCATGCCGCGATGCCTGGGCACGCCGGTATATCGCGAAGAATCCCCAGCCGGCGCCTCCACCTTGATCACGTCGGCGCCGAAATCGGCCAGAATGCGGGTGCACCATGGCCCCATCTGGACGGTCGTCAGGTCGAGCACTCGAATACCGGCAAGCGGCCCAGTCATGAAAATGTTTCCTCCAGTGTTGGCCCGATTATCGCCTCAGGCCCGACCGCGCGCCAGCCTCAGGCTCGGCTTTTCCACCAACATCCAACTGGCGTAACCGACCGCACCGGCGATTGACAGCGCCAGGACACTCAGGAGCCAGGGGTCGATCGTCCGAAAATTCCAGACGATCAGGGATTGCGCTGGCCAGCCGTACAGGTAGACGCCGTACGAGATGTCTTCGGATCGGGTCAGCCTGCCCAGATGCAGCGGACGCACGACGAAGGCAAACCAGAAGATCAAATAGCCGCCGAACACAGTGAAACCGGCCTCGGCCAATCGCCAGGAGAACATCGAACCGATCAGCAGGACCGCCGCCGCGGCGGCTCCGGCATGGCACAGTTTTATACGATCGCGGAACAGGTAGAAAACCGCCCCGACGGAAAAAATCATGAAGAACCGTGTGTCCTTCGCCAAGAACGGCAGCAGCGGTTCATGGACCTGATGCCCGCCCTCGACCGCACCGGCCACGTTGAGCATTACCAGCGCCGCGGCGACGGCGGCCAATGCCCGCCAGAACTGGGGTCGCAACAGGCCGAGAGCGCCCAGGGCGGCGACGGCGAGGTAGCACTCGAACTCGAAGCGAATGGTCCATAGCGAGGAGTTCAGCGAGGGAAACGCCAGGCCGGGAAACACGCCGATGACTTTCGGCGGCAACAGCGTCGCCATTTGCGTTAGCAAGCGCCCGATCCCGCTGACCGACAAGATCGCGGCGCCGCCGACGAACGGCCCGATGCACAATGCGCTGATCAGGAACGCCACTGCGTATCCAGGCACGATGCGTGCGACCCGCTTTTTCATGTAGAGGCCGATAGAGGGCGTATCGATGAAGCTTTTAACGATCAGATACCCGCTGATCAGGAAGAACCCGTCGACCGCGACATCCCCGCCCGTCAGCGTGCCGAATATCCGTGTCAGAAACTCTCGCGAACGGTCCCCGTCCAGCAGCAACGGAGAGTGGGACACGATCACCATGGACGCGAATACCAGCCGCAACAGGCCGAAATTATTGTCTCGTCTCGCTACCATTCACGCCGCCAAAACGAACCCATGCCGTCGATGTCCACGATCGGGGCGGAGATGCCGCGCGCGTTACGAAAATCGTGAATGGCTCGGGCGCAGGGCGGCAGGAAATAATCGTCGACGATAACGAAACCGCCGGGCGATAGCTTGTCATACAGCGCCTCGATCGCCTGGATGGTGGATTCGTACATGTCGCCGTCCAGGCGCAGCACCGCCAGAGTTTCGATCGGTGCAGCTGGCAACGTGTCCTTGAACCAGCCTTCGAGAAATCTCACCCGTTCGTCCAGAAGCCCGTAGCGTTCGAAGTTCTTCCGCACCTCGGCGGCTGAAATCGCCAAATTGGTGAGCGTGTGATGCTTGTCGCCTTTGTCGGCGGGATAGGCCTCGGCATCCGGCGGCGGCAGACCGGAGAACGAATCCGCGACCCACACCTGCCTGTCGCGTTGCGCGTAAACCTCGAAGACCGCGCGCGCGAAAATGCAGGCCCCGCCGCGCCAGACCCCGGTTTCGATGAAATCGCCCGGGACCCTGTCTTCGATCGCGGTCTCCAGACAGTATTGTAAATTGTCGAGCCTTTTGGACCCGATCATCGTATGCGCCCGCAGCGGCCAATCCGCGCCGCGTTCGCGCGCCGCCCGCCTTTCCTCAACGGTTTTGTTGTCGCCCACTTCGACGAGACCGAGGCCGGCAATACGCGCCAGCGCCGATAGCGTCGATCCCGCCAATCGCTTCCATGCCCGCCGCCTAGTGTCCGGACGGAATGGCTCCACGTGCGCCAGGGGATGGTCGATGAAGATAGAATCCGTCAGGCAACGCTTCATCGAATCGAGATAAAGCCGTTCTGGGGAATTGGGGGGCTGCCTCATCAGCCCATGATCGCTTGGACGGCCGGCCCTTTCAAGGGGAGGCGGCCTCGTTGACGGCGGTCCCGCGTCCTGAGACCCTATAACCACCCTATCAGGAGCTACCCCGCATGTCCCGCCTTCGCTTCGGCGCCTTCCTCGCCCCGCACCATCCCATCGGCGAGCACCCGATGTTGCAATTCCAGCGCGATATCGGTCTGGTCGAGCAGCTCGACAAGCTTGGCTACGACGAGTTCTGGTGCGGCGAGCATCATTCGAGCGGCTGGGAAATGATCGCCTCCCCCGAGATGTTCCTGGCTGCCGCGGCGCAAAAGACCCACCGAATCAAGCTGGCGACCGGCGTGGTGTCCCTGCCCTACCACCATCCGTTCCACGTGGCGCAGCGCATGGTGCAGCTGGATTACATGAGCGGCGGGCGCGCCATTTTCGGCTCCGGCCCCGGCGCACTGGCGTCGGACGCACACACGCTGGGTGTCGATCCCATGCTGCTGCGCGACCGGCAGGACGAGGCGATCGGGGTCATCCGCCGGCTGTTCGCCGGGGAACGGGTGACCGTGAAGTCGGACTGGTTCCAGATGAACGACGCCGCTTTGCAGCTGCTGCCGCTGCAAGAAGAAATGCCGTTCGCCGTGGCATCTCAGATCAGCCCGTCTGGCATGACGCTGGCCGGCAAGCACGGGATCGGGATTATCTCCATCGGCTCCCTGTCGGATGAGGGATTGAACGCCCTGCCGACCCAGTGGAGCTTCGCGGAGGCCGCAGCCAAAAAGCATGGCCAGATTGTGGACCGCGCCAACTGGCGCGTGCTGCTGAGCTGGCACATCGCCGAAACCCGGGACAAAGCCCGCGAGCAGGCCCGCGACGGGTTGCTGCGCCACCACAACGAATACATCACCGACACGCTGCAACGCCCCGGCGCCCGCCACTTCAAGGATGGCGACACAGCGGTGGACGCGATGGCGTTCTCCAAAGGCGCGGTGGCGACGATCGGCACCCCGGACGACCTGGTCGAGCGCATCAAGTCGGTGATCGACATCAGCGGCGGCTTCGGCACCGTCGTGGGGTTCGTGCATGATTGGGCCAACCCGGAGAACACCGCCCGAAGCTGGGACATGGTGGCACGCTATGTCATACCCGAAATCAACGGCTACATGGCCGGGCTGCGCAAGTCCCGCGCATTCGTTGCGGGGAACCGCGAGTATTTCAACAGAGCGCGCGAGGCGGTGATGGCGAAGATCAACGAGAACGAACTGGCGTCCGCAGCCCTTGCAGTGACGAAATCGCCCATGCTGGCGGCCTCGTCCAGCAACGTCCCCGACTTCGACGCGATGCGAAAGGCCGGCGAATGAACGAGGTCCTGTTCGAGGTCGTCGAGCCGCATATCGCGCTGGTGACCATCAACCGCCCGGAAGCGCGCAACGCTGTCAATGGCGCCGTCGCCGCGGGGCTCGAAGCGGCGGTCGAGCGGATCGAGGCCGATCCCGATATCTGGGTCGCCATTTTGACGGGTGCCGGCGGGATCGCGTTCTGCGCCGGGGCGGATTTGAAGGAAGTCTCGGCCGGTCGCGGGTCGGCGTTGGCGACTGCCAACGGCGGGTTCGCTGGCTTCGTGCGGGCGAAGCGTTCCAAGTTGTGGATTGCCGCGGTTCAGGGCCACGCGCTTGCCGGCGGGCTGGAAATCCTGCTGTCCTGCGACCTGTCTGTTGCGGGCGAAACCGCCACGTTCGGGGTACCGGAGGTCAAACGCAGCCTCGTGGCCGGCGCTGGCGGCGTGTTCCGGCTGCCTCGGGCAGTGCCCAAGGCAATCGCGCTGGAGATGATCGCGACTGGCGATCCGATCTCCGCCGTTCGGGCCGAGCAGATCGGGCTGGTGAACAAGGTGGTGCCGGCGGGGGAGGTCGTCGCGGCCGCGCTGGCACTCGCGCGACGGGTGACTGTAAACGCACCCGTGGCCGTTGGATTGAGTCTCGGCGTGGCGCGGCAGGCTTACGATCTGACGGAAGCCGAACTCTGGGAGGTTTGCGGCGCGGCTAGCAGCGCTGTGCGGGAAACCGAGGATTTCAAGGAAGGCCCTCGGGCTTTCGTGGAGAAGCGCGCGCCCAAATGGGTCGGCCGATAATAGTAACCAGGGTGCTGTGCGCGATCGGCCTGCTGTTGAGTCTGTCCCAGCAACGCCACGGCCGATTGCCTGACGCATCGACAGTTCCTCATGCCGCTAGAGCGTGATCGCCTGAGGTTGACTTCAACCTCGGGCGTGAATCACCCTCTCAAACAAAGGCTTAGACCATGATCCAACGCCGAGATCGCGTGCGACCTCAAACGATCATGGTCTAGAGCGTGATCGCC
>JANXTL010000103.1 GCA_025352375.1 Acetobacteraceae bacterium
GTAATTGCTCACCCCGGTATTAGCGGCCATTCCCGGGTTCGTTGAGCTGACACGACGAACCGCACGGTATCGAGAACCGAAGCGCCGTTCGCCTTGGCCGTACTGACGACGGATCGGAATGCGGCATAGGTTTCCGCCCCCCATTCGCAACGGAACCCATTCGTCACCTTTCGGAAGATCACGCTGGGCCGGAGGTGCCGCTCGGAGACGTTGTTCGTGTAGGGCACGGCGCGATTGGTCATGAACACGAACAGGTGCGCCCGGTTGGCGAGCATGCGTTTGTGCAGCTTCCGCCCGGGTTCTCCGATCGGGATCGCGCCGACAATCCGGTCGAGCCGGCGATCGAGATCGTACAGATACTGCTTCAGGGTCGTGTCCTTCAGCCCGTCCCGCCGCTTTCCGATGGCCATGGCACGCAGCAGCAGCCTCCGGAACGGCGCGCTGAACGCCGTGTCGCCGTCTTCGATCGCATATTTCGCCTCGCGAATCAGATGCGCCAGGCAGACCTGCCATTCCACGGCATGGCCCTTTTGGCTGCCCAGCATGTCGGAGACCCACACCTCGGGCCGGACGCCGCCGAACAGATCGGTCACCACCGCTTTGCCGCGGCTGGGCTTGATCACATGCAGGACCGCGAGTGTGCCGATGAAGACCCATTCCCACCAGTTCTTGCCTTTGACCCGCACCGAGGTTTCGTCGGAACACACCACCGGACTGGCCAGAACGACCTTCTCGATCGCCGCCGTCGCGTCCAGCAGGGGTTCGCGCGCGCGGGCCAGGATGTTGCTGATCGCACCCTCGCTGATGGACAGCCCGAACAATTCATCCATTAACAAAGCCAGCCGCTCCATGCCGATGGCATGGGCATAATGCAGGTAGACCACCATGGCGGCGATGGACTGCCCGAACGGCGATCCAGGCTCCAGCCCAGCGGGAGCTTCGGCCGTGGCCCGTTCGCCGCAACACGCGCAACGCCCGCCGAACAGGCGCAGCAGGGTCACGTCGGGGCGAACCGGCGGCAACTCGATGCGATCGTAGACCTGTTGTGGGGTCTGCGACGCTTCCGGGAACACCGAAGCACACGTTGGGCACGCCGAAAGCTTCCGGTCGATCTCCCGGTCCGGGTTTGGATGCAAAGCCCGGCCCACGCCGGGGCGGCTCTTGCGGGGTGAAGGCTTCGCCCCCGGGGCGGGCGTGTCCTGCTTCTGGCCCTGGGAAGGTGGCTTGGAACTGTTGTCCGGGGTTTTCGGCGGACGTGTCAGTTCATCGATCCGGGCTTCAAGTGCCACGATCCGCGCGTCCTGGGCGGCGATGCGGACTTCGGCCGCCGCCAACTGCCGGAAGAGCGCGACGATCAGCGCATCTTTCTCGGCATGGCTCAGGGCGGTCAGGTCGGGGGTGATCGTCACCCGATGGGGAGAATCGAGTCGCCCGTGACCGTGTCAAGCGAAAACTGGCGGGGCACATGGGACGCGGTGATCAGATTGACAGGCCGGAAACCTGCGATTTACTGTTCCCCCCAGGTGAGCAATTACATATGGAGGATGACCACCGTGAAACGCCGCTCCTTGCTTTCCACCGCCGCCGTCGCGCTGGCCGCCCCGCGCATCGGCAACGCGCAGGCGTCCAAGCCGTTGCGTTTCGTGCCTGATGCCGACATCGCCGTGCTGGACCCGGTGGCGGGGACCAACTACCAGACCCTGCACCACGCCTTCATGGTGTTCGATACGCTGTATGGCCAGGACAACGCGTATAGCACCCGCCCGCAGATGGTCGCGGGCCACGTCACCGAAAGTGATGGCAAGATCTGGAATTTGACCTTGCGTGAGGGGCTGACGTTCCATGACGGTAACAAGGTGCTGGCGCGCGACGCCGTCGCCTCGGTGGCGCGCTGGGGCAAGCGCGATTCCTTTGGCCAGGCGCTGATGGCGCGGGTGGACGAGATATCGGCACCGGATGACCGCACAATCCGGTTCCGGCTGAAGACCCCGTTTCGGCTGCTGCCGGACGCATTAGCCCATTTTTCGCCGAGCATGTGCGCCATCATGCCGGCGCGTATCGCCGAAACGGATGCCTTTAAGTCTGTCAGCGAAATGGTCGGCAGCGGGCCGTTTCGCTTCAAAACGGATGAGCGCGTCTCCGGCTCACACGTGGTCTATGAGAAATTCACCGGCTACGTTCCGCGCGACGAGCCCGCGGAGTGCACGGCCGGCGGTAAGAGGGTACATATCGAGCGGGTCGAATGGTTGATCCTTCCCGACGCCTCCATGATCGCCAATGCGTTGACTGCGGGCGAGATCGATTGGTGGGCAAATCCAGCGGTTGATTTGCTGCCGCTGCTGCGCAAGTCTCGAAACCTCACTTTTCCTTTGCTTAACCCGAGTGGCACGATCGCCACGATGCGCTTCAATCAGTTGCATCCGCCGTTTGACAACCCGGCGATCCGCCGCGCCATCCTGCACGCCGTGCGGCAATCCGACTACATGACCGCCGTTCTGGGCGAGGACCGCGCCAACTGGCGCGATGGTATCGGGTATTTCTGCCCGGACACGCCGATGGCCAATCGTGCCGGAATGGAGAATCTGACCAGCGCACTGGACCTCCACGCCGCGCGTCAAGAACTCGTTGCCGCGGGTTACCGTGGCGAGCGCGTGGTGCTGCTCATGGTAACCGACAATGCCCGATTCAAGGCGCTCGCCGACGTGGGTGCGGACCTCATGCAGAAACTTGGGATGAACGTCGATGCGCAATCGATGGATATCGGGACGTGGGTACAGCGGCGGATTAAGCAGGAACCGGTGGACCAGGGTGGATGGAGCGTCTTCCATGCCGCATTCGCCGGGGTCGATCAGTTCAATCCTGGGGTGCACGCTTATCTGCGCGGCAATGGACGTGATGGCACCATAGGTTGGCCGGCCAGCACGCGGATCGAGGAACTGCGTGACGCGTGGTTCGCCGCCGGGGACCTGACGGCGCAGCAGACGGCGGCCGAGCAACTGCAACGGCAAGCGTTTCAGGACGTACCCTACATTCCGCTTGGCCAATGGCGCCTGCCGACCGCGCATCGCGCCGACCTCCAGGGCATGCTGACCGGCCTGCCGCTGTTCTGGAACATCAGGCGCGCCTGACGACGGCGCGCGTTCCAACTTCATTATCTCTTCGCCAATTGGAATCAACCCGATGAGACGACGTGAATTCATCATCCAAACAGGAGCCTCCGTCATGGCATCGCCACTCGCGGCCACAGCCCAGCAGATGGGGAGCGATGCACCGGTTGCCCATACGGCACTCGGCGATCTGCGCGGTGTCTTCAGGCACGGCGTCGCGGCTTTCAACGGCGTGCCCTACGCGGCGCCACCCATCGGCGAACTGCGCTTCGCTCCCGCCGCGCCCGTTCGCCCCTGGAGCGGGGAGCGCGATGCGACGCGGCATGGATCGATCGCACCTCAGCTGCCACCGCGCCTGAGCGTGAGTTCGGACGCAACCGCCAGTCCGCTAAGGCGACGCCCAAAGATTACCGAATCGCGTGACGTCGCGCGATTGATTCCTTCGATGAGGGAGATTCCGGCGCGGGCGTCCGTCCGATAGACTCGCCGGATGATAAACACATCAGTGATTCGCGAACGGTTCATGGCGGTT
>JANXTL010000139.1 GCA_025352375.1 Acetobacteraceae bacterium
GTTGAAGCGCGACTTCCACGCCAATGGCCTGGCCAGCTTCATCAACGACTGGGTGCTGGCACACGAGTAGCGGGGACCGTGCTATCGTCGGCAACCGCAGGAACCACCCGATTCGATGCCGCTTTCGCTGAACGAGATCAGAGACCGCGCCCAGACCTTCGCGCGCGCGTGGCGCGAGGTGGGGCCGGAACGCGCCAAGGCGCAGACCTTCTGGAATGAGTTCCTGGACGTGTTCGGCGTCAACCGCCGCCGTGTCGCGGCGTTCGAGCGCCCGGTCGAGGGCGCGGGCCGCATCGACATGCTCTGGAAGGGGCGCTTACTGGTCGAGCACAAATCGCGTGGGCAGAACCTTGATCGCGCCGCTGGGCAGGCGCGCGATTATTTCGCCGGATTGAGGGATGCGGACCTGCCGCGCTACGTGATCGTGTCCGACTTCGCGCGGATCCGGCTTTATGACCTGGAAGGGGACGATCCATCCAAGCCCGAAGAGTTTCCGCTTGAGGAGCTACCGAACCGCATAGGGTTGTTCGGATTCATCTCGGGTTATGAGACACGTTCTTTCGGAACACTCAGAGCGGTTGATGTGCAGGCAGCACGCCACCTGGGTGAACTACACGACGCGTTGGAACGGGCAGGTTACCGGGACCACCCCTTGCAGGTTTGGATGGTACGGCTGCTGTTTTGCCTATTTGCCGATCGCACTGGCATTTTTCCGGCCGGCCTGTTTCGTGAATATTTGGACAAACGCACGGCGGACGATGGCACCGATCTTGGACCTCGGCTGACCAAGCTTTCCGAGGTGCTGAATACACGACCCGAACTCAGGTCGTCCGCTCTGGATGAGCAACTGCAAGAGTTACCCTTTGTTAATGGTAGACTGTTCGCCGAAACTCTCCCCATCCCAGATTTCAATGCCATGATGCGCGGTCTCCTTTTGGACGCAACGCGTCTGGACTGGGCTGGCATCAGTCCGGCAATCTTCGGCAGCTTGTTCCAGTCTATTAAAGATAAAAAGGCTCGCCGGTATCTCGGCGAATTCTACACCACCGAATCTAACATTCTGAAGGTACTTCGGCCATTATTCCTCGACCCGCTGCACAAGGAATTTACCAAGATCCGGAGTAACATTCGTCAGTTGCACGATTTCCATCTAAAACTGCGTCACATTCAAATTTTGGACCCCGCTTGCGGATGCGGCAACTTCCTGGTGGTCGCCTATCGAGAATTGCGGCTGCTTGAACTTGAAGTCCTTCACGCGAGGTATCCAGACGCGGCGGATTTCGTTCGCGGTCTGGTCAAGAGTATCGTCGACGTCGATCATTTTCACGGGATTGAAATAGAGGAGTGGCCAGCTCAAATTGCTCAGGTGGCCATGTGGTTGACCGACCATCAGATGAACACACGTGTCAGTCAGGAGTTTGGACCCACCATGGTGCGTTTGCCCTTGACGGCAAGTGCGAACATTGTGCACGGCAATGCTCTGACCATGGATTGGGCAATGGTTACAAAACCGGCCTCACTAACATACATCGTAGGTAATCCACCGTTTGTCGGCGCGCGGGAGATGAGTGCCGACCAAAAGGCAGACATAGCACATGTTTTTGGATCTCTAAGACGGAAGGGCGACCTCGACTATGTGACCTGCTGGTACCGCAAGATCGCCGATGCGATGGCAATCGATCCGGCCATCCGCTCGGCATTGGTTTCCACCAATTCCATCACACAAGGCAACCAGCCGACCATATTATGGAACGACCTTTGGCCACGTGGCGTTAAGATCGACTTCGCTCACCGAACCTTTAGGTGGACCAGCGAGGCACCGCAAAAAGCCTCTGTCTACTGCGTCATCATCGGCTTCAGCCTTTCGGACCGCACCGACAGAGTGTTGTTCGATTACGCAACAATTGACTCGGAGCCATTGGCACTTCAGGTCGAGCAAATAAACCCATACCTAATCAACGGCCCTCAGGTGGTGTTACCCGACCGCGAAACTCCATTATGCGATGTCCCACAGGTTTTATTGGGAAATCAGCCGATCGACGATGGAAAATTTCTATTCTCATCCAATGAAAAACGGGCCTTTCTTGCTTTGGACCCAGGTGCCGGTGAATTTTTTAAAAGATGGATCGGTGCCAAGGAACTGATCGAAGGACTGGAGCGTTGGGTCCTCGATTTGCGGTCTGTCACACCACAACGATTGCGCGCATCCAACGCGTTGAGGGACCGGATCGCCGCTGTCCAGCATTTCCGTGCTGCGAGCCCGAGACAGCAGACTCAACGCCTGGCACTAACGCCGAACCTCCTGGGGAGCAATATCTTCCCGTCCAAGGAGTATCTGGTGATCCCACGTCACTGCTCCGAGGCCAGAGGCCGCATTCCCATGGCTTTCGCATCACCGGACTATGTCTGCGGCGACGCGAATATGCTTATCCCCGAGGGGGCGCTGTACCATTTTGGGGTTCTCATGAGTACCATGCACATGGCATGGGTTCGGGTGGTTTGCGGGCGCATCAAGAGCGATTATCGGTATTCCGCTGGAATCGTATACAATAATTTTCCTTGGCCAGCGCCGACGCGCCCACAGCGCACAGATATCGAGGCTCGGGCCGACGACGTGCTGAGGGCCCGTGCAACGCATACTGGGGCGACCCTCGCCGACCTTTACGATCTAATGACAATGCCGGCCAATCTCGTCGCGGCTCACCGGGCGTTGGACCGAGCGGTAGATGCTGCCTATCGTCGTCCGAGAGGCGGCTGGGTCCGTGAGGCGGATCGCGTTGCATTCCTCTTCTCTCTCTACAGAGGTCTGGCGGCTCCAATGGACATACAAGCTGTCCCAAAACGTCAGCGCCGAGCAAACACAGGCCGGTGACAAACACAGCCGTTCGCGGCATGGTGCGCCGGCCGAAAGGGAGACCCATTCCATGGACGACAACCAGCACCACGACATCGAAGCCGGCGCTGTGTGCGGCCCCGACGGCTGCGACACCGTCGGTGCCGCGCCCGCCAAGCTCAGTCGCGCTCAAGGCGTCGGCACCCGCATCGACATCGTGTCCGACACGATTTGCCCCTGGTGCTACATCGGCAAGCGCCACCTCGAAAGCGCGCTGGCCACGCTGGCACTGGAAGGCCTCCACTTCACCGTCCACTGGAACCCGTTCCAGCTCAATCCCGACATGGCGAAGGAAGGCCGCGACCGCGCCGCCTATCGCGCCTGGAAGTTCGGCAGCGCCGAAAAAGCCAAGGCCATCGACTCCCGCATCCAGGGCGCGGCCGAGTCCGCCGGCCTGAGCTTCCGCCAGGACCTGATGACCCGCACCCCCAACACCATCGACGCGCACCGCCTGATCTGGTTCGCCGGCCAGCAGGGCGTACAGGACGCGACGATGGAGATCGTGTTCAAGGCCTATTTCATCCAGGGCAAGGATGTCGGCGACCATGCGGTCCTGACCGATTGCGCCGCCGAGGCCGGCATGGACCGGGATGAGGTAGCGGCGTTCCTCGCCAGCGACGTCGCGGACCAGGAGATGCGCGCCGCCGACCAGTCCGCGCGCGAAACCGGCGTCAGCGGCGTGCCATCCTTTTTCCTCGACGGCTACAGCGTGTTCTCCGGCGCGATGCCGGCCGAACACATGGTGCAAGCCTTCCGCCGCGGCCAGCAGGTGCTGCGGGAACAAGCGGCCAAAGCGGCCTAACGCGCACGAGATGGCTAGGTCAGGCCCGGCCATGACGGTTTGAAACAACAGGAGTCCATCCATGACCTCGAAGCACCCCGAAACCCTCGCTTTGCATGCTGGCTGGCGGCGGGATCCCGCGACCAATGCCGTGGCAGTGCCGATCTATCAGACCACGTCCTTCCAGTTCGACAGCAGCGAGCACGCCGCCAACCTGTTCGGCCTGAAGGAACTGGGCAATATCTACACCCGCATCATGAACCCGACGCAGGACGCGTTCGAGCAGCGCATGGCAGCCCTCGAAGGCGGTGTTGCAGCGCTGGCGGTAGCGTCCGGCCAGGCGGCGTCGGTTTTCTCGGTGCTGAACCTCGCGCGCGCCGGGGACAACATCGTCAGTTCCACCGACCTCTATGGCGGCACCTGGAACGCATTTGCCAATACGCTGAAGGACATGGGCATCGAGACCCGCTTCGTCGACCCGACCGACCCTGAAGGCTTCCGCCGCGCCACCGACGACAAGACCCGCGCCTACTACGCGGAAACGCTGCCGAACCCGAAGCTGATCCCCTTCCCCATCGCCGAGGTCGCCGCCATCGGCCGGTCCTTCGGCATTCCGCTGATCATGGACAACACCGCCGCCCCGCTGCTGGTGCGCCCGTTCGATCACGGTGCGGCGGTGGTGATGTATTCGGCGACGAAATATATCGGCGGACATGGGAACTCGATCGGCGGCATCGTCATCGACGGCGGCAATTTCGACTGGGAGGCGCATCCGGCGCGCCAGCCGTTGTTAAACCAGCCCGACCCGTCCTACCACGGCGCGGTCTGGTCGCAGGCGGTCAAGCCGATGGGGCCGATCGCCTACATCCTGAAAATGCGCGTGACGCTGCTACGCGACCTCGGCGCCGCCATCGCGCCGTTCAATTCGTTCCTGTTCATCCAGGGCATCGAAACGCTGGCGCTGCGGATGCGCGCGCATAGCGAAAACGCGCTGGCGGTTGCGAAGTTCCTTGCCGCCCGCAAGGACGTTTCGAGGGTGATTCACCCCTCGCAGCACACGGGCGCGGCGGCCGAGCGGACGGCGAAGTACCTGCCTAAGGGCATGGGCGGTCTGTGCGGCTTCGAACTCGCCGGAGGCTCCGACGCCGGGCGCAAGTTCATCGATTCGTTGAAGATGTTCTACCATGTCGCGAATATCGGCGACGCGCGCAGCCTCGCGATCCATCCTGCCAGCACCACGCATTCGCAGCTGTCGGAAGCGGAACAAGCCGCAACCGGCGTGACACCCGGCTACGTGCGCCTGTCGGTGGGCATCGAGCATATCGACGACATTCTCGCCGACCTGTCCCAGGCGCTCGACGCCGCCGCGGGCTGACCCCTTGTCCGGGCGGGTCGCTTTGGTCACGGGCGGCGCGCGCGGCATCGGCGCGGGGATCGCGGAACGGCTTCGTCGCGACGGCTGGACCGTTGTCGTGGCGGACCTGTTCGGACCCGTGGTCTGCGACGTGTCGGACGAAAATGCGGTCGAGGGGCTGGTCGCCGGCCTCGACCGGATCGACGCGCTGGTGTGCAACGCCGGTCTGACGTTCCGGAAGAAACTGTCTGATACCACACTGGCGGAATGGTCGGCGGTACTATCCGTCAACCTGACCGGCACGTTCCTGCTCGCACGCGCAGCCGAAACAAAGCTACGTGCGGCCAAGGGGGCGATCGTTACCATCGCGTCCACGCGCGCCCACATGTCCGAACCGGGGTCCGAGGCGTACGCGGCTTCGAAAGGCGGATTGCTGGCGCTGACCCATGCCCTGGCGGTCAGCCTCGCACCCGATGTTCGTGTAAACTGCATCAGCCCCGGCTGGATCCATACCAACGGACCGGCCCCCACGCCCGAAGATCATGCCTTCCATCCCGCCGGCCGGGTCGGAACAGCGGCCGATATCGGCGCCCTCGCCAGCTTTCTGATCGGCCCCGACGCCGGCTTCGTCACAGGCGCGGAATTCGTCGCCGACGGCGGCGTCACCCGGAAAATGATCTACCCGGAATGAGGGCATCGCGCCCCGGCCTCGCCGCCTTGCTGACCTGTCTCGCGATGGGCGGATTCGCGGCCATGGACGCAATGAGCAAGTTCCTGGTGCGCGACTACCCCATCGTGCAGAGCTTGTGGATACGCTACGTTATCTTCACCGGTTTTGCTCTGCTGGTCGCATGGCCCCGGATTTCGTTGCGCAGTGTCCGACCATGGCTGCAAGCGTCCCGCGGCCTGCTTGCACTGATCGAAAACGGCGTTTTCGTGTTGGCATTTCTGTATCTGCCATTGGCCGATGCGCATGCCGTCGCCGCGACCGCCCCGCTGCTGGTGATCGTCCTGGCCATTCCGCTGCTGGGGGAGCGGGGGCGACCTTACCGTTGGATAGCCGTCGCGGCGGGGCTGGTGGGCGTTCTCACGATTATTCGTCCCGGCTTCCAGGCCCCGCAATGGGCTTTGATGATTCCGCTGGGCGGTGCCCTGCTGTGGGCGGCCTACCAAGTGATGACCCGCTTGATCGGGCGCGTCGATCCGGCGGAAACGACCCTGCTGTGGACAGCGGTGTCGGGTCTGATCGGAACGTCCCTGATGGTCCCTTGGTTTTGGGTGTCCCCCACCCCAAGCGCCTGGATGCTGCTGGGCGTGGTCGGCCTGTTGGGATCGTTATGCCATTACGCGCTGATCGTGGCGCTCGACTTCGCGGAAGCCGGCGCGGTCCAGCCGTACACCTATACATTGCTCGTCTGGGCGACCATTCTGGGCGCTCTGGTGTTCGGCGATGTGCCGGACGCCTGGACGATGACCGGTGCCGCCGTCGTGGTCCTCAGCGGCCTCTATGCCTGGCACCGGGACCGGCGGAAAGTGTAGCGCATGATCGACGAATCCATCCGCATCGTGTTCGAACCGCTGCCCGACGCGGACCTGCAACGATACCTGGAAGACAACGTCGTCAACCTGAGCTTCGCCAGAACCGGCCTGACCGAATGGTTCCCAGTCGGGTTCTTCCTCCGCTCCGACCGCGGCGAGTGGCTGGGCGGTTGCACCGGCCACATCTGGGGCGGCTGGCTGCATATCCGATGGCTCTGGGTGTCGGAAATCCTGCGCCACCAAGGCTATGGCACCGGGCTTATGGACGCCGCCGAAGCCTACGGACGCGAACGCGGCGCCCATAACGCCACCCTGGAAACCCACAGCTATCAGGCGCCGGATTTCTACCGGAAACGGGGTTATACCGTATTCGGGACCCTGGCGGATTATCCGGTCGGGCACAGCAAATTGTTTTTGCGTAAAGGCCTGGGAAGCTGAACGCTTCAGGCGAGGAGGAACCCATGTCCAGCCAGAAAATTAGCTTCTACAGCGAGGGAACCCGCCTTTCCGGCGATCTGTTTTTGCCACCCGATCTGCAACCCGGGGAACAACGTGCCGGTATCGTCCTGTGCCATGGCTACACCGGGGTGCGGGACCTGTATCTCCCCGATAATGCCCGCGAATTGAACGCCGCCGGCTACGTCGTGCTGACCTTCGACTACAAAGGCTGGGGCGACAGCGACGGGTCGAAATCCCGCCTCGCTCCCTATGGCCGGGTCACCGACAGCCAGGCGGCGCTGACCTTCCTCGGCGCGCAGGCCATGGTCGACGACCAGCGGTTGGGCCTGTACGGCACCAGCTACGGCGGTGCGACCGTCACTTGGACCGCGGCGATCGATCCGCGCGTGAAATGCGTGGTCTCCGTCGTCGGCATCGGCCATGGCCGCCGCTGGATGCGCAGCGTGCGCCGACCGGACGAGTTCGCCGACCTGCTGGAACGCGCCAACGCGGACCGGGTAAACCAGGTCATGACCGGGAAATCCGAATTCGTGGAGCGCAATTCCATCCTGTTGCCCGACCGCCAATCCGCCGCTCTGGCCGCCGCCGCCCGAGCGAAGAACCCGGCGGCCGTGAGCGAGATCCCGCTGGAATACATTAACGAAACACTGGAATTCCATCCGGAATGGGTGGTCGACAAGATCGCCCCCCGCCCCATCCTGTTCATCACCACCGACAACGACCGCCTGGTGCCTCAGGACGAAAGCCAGGCGCTCTACGCCAAAGCCGGCGAACCGAAGAAGCTGGTGGTGCTGAAAAACTGGGGCCACTACGAGGTCTATGCCGGCGAGGCCTTCCGGCAGGTGATGGTCCCGACCCTGGCCTGGTACCGCGATCATCTGCCGGCCCGTGCTTGACAGCGTCGAGTCGTTCCGTTTAATCTAGACAGACTAGATGGAGAGACCCCATGTCCGATTGGCAGCTTCAGGACGCCAAAAACCGCTTCAGCGAAGTGGTCAAGCGCGCTGGCGACGATGGCCCGCAAACGGTGACCGTGCACGGACGCCGCGCCGCCGTGGTGCTGTCCGCGCTCGAATACGACCAGCTTATCAAGCCCCGCATGGCCTTCAACGAATTCCTGCTATCCACGCCCGGTTGGCCCGACGACGTCATCGACACCATCAACGACCGGTCGAAAGACACCGGCCGAGACATCGACTTCTGATGTACCTCATCGACACCTGCGTTATCTCCGAGGCTCGGCGGCATACGCCGGAGGCGGTCAATTGGCTGAAGGCCGCGCATCCGAACGCACTGTTCCTCAGTGCCATAACGATCGGGGAGGTGGCTAAGGGCATCGCGATGAAGGCACGTAAAGACCCAGGCGCCGCGGCCGTGTTCGGACGCTGGTTGGACGAATTGCGGCTGGTCTACGCATCCCGCATCCTGCCGGTCGACGACGCGGTGGCTACAACATGGGGCCACCTGATGGCGGCACGCACCCGCCCAATGGCGGACGCCCTGATCGCGGCGACCGCTCGGGTAAACAACAAGATACTGGTCACCCGCAACGTGGCGGATTTCGCGGATATGGGGGTGGAGATCGTCAACCCCTGGACGTTGTCGACATAATAGCGCAACCAATTACAGCCGAGGTCACGATGCCAACCCCACCCATATTCGATGTGCGCGATCCCGCGTTCATCGCGAACCCCTACCCCGCGTACCGGTTTCTGCGGGCGAACGCGCCCGTCTGGAAATCCCCTGTCGGGCGCTGGTTTTTGACCCGGCATGAGGACGCGGCAACGATGCTGCGCGACCGCCGGTTCGGCAAGGACATGACAGAACCCGCTGCGCTGATGCGCCGTTTCGGACCGACTGCGATGGATGAACCGTCCGTGGTCGAATTCAGCCACATGATGCTGCTGCGCGATCCGCCCGATCACACCAGGCTGCGCGGCCTCGTGAGCCGAGCGTTCGCCGCGCGGCGGGTCGAAGAGATGCGCACGCACATCCGTGGCATGGTAGATAAAATCCTGACCCGCGCGATCCCCAAGGGCGGGATGGACGTGATGCGCGACCTCGCATTCCCTGTGCCCATGCTGGTGATTTGCGAATTGTTGGGCATTCCCGAAGAAGACCGGGCGGGGTTCGTGCACAAACCAGCCGCCGGGGCGGCCTTGCTCAATCCCACACCGCCGACCCGTGCGGAACTGGACACCGCCAATGCCGGGACCTTGGCGTCCACTGCCTATTTTGAGGCGTTGTTCGAGCGCCGCCGCCGCGAACCTGGCGACGACCTGATCAGCCTGATGGTGCAGGCCGAGGAAACCGGCGACCGCCTGTCCGCCGAGGAATTGCGTGCCAACGTGGTCCTGCTGTTCGCCGCCGGACACGAAACGACCGTCAATCTGATCGGTAACGGCGTGCTGTCGTTGCAGCGCCATCCCGACCAGTGGCAGGCCCTGCGCGACGATCCCGGGTTGATCCCCAACGCGATCGAGGAAATCTTGCGCTACGAATCCCCGGTGCAAGCCGTTAGCCGCACTGTGATGGAACCGCTGGAAATGAACGGCGTCGCGCTGGACAAGGGGGATGTCCTCGTTGCCCTGGTCGGTGCGGTCAACCGCGACCCGGATGTCTATACCGATCCAGATCGGTTGGACGTGACGCGCAAGGACGCCCGCATGCTATCGTTTGGAGGCGGCATCCATTTTTGCCTGGGCGCCCAATTGGCTCGCATTGAGGCCGAGGTCGTATTCGAAGAGCTTGTGCGCCGCATTCCCAACATGCGGCTGCCGGAAATCGATGCACCGCAATGGCGGGATAATTTCACCTTGCGCGGTCTAAAGACACTGCCGGCAGTCTGGAACTGAACCGATCGGTTTATTCGGTCACCACGACCTTCGCCTTCATGTGTGGGTGCAACGCGCAAATGTAGTTGAAGGTGCCCGCTTTATCGAATTTGTAGATGAACGTTCCCTCAGTATCCATCGTCTTCGACCGGATATTCGTTCCGACTGCGAGGACGGTATGCGGGATATCGTCGTTGTTGGTCCAGGTGACCTCGGTCCCTCTCTTGATCTTCAACTCCATTGGCACGAAGGCGAAGTTGTCGATGTGAACAGCGGCCTTGCCATCCTCGGCCCGAGCACCGGCCGCGGAAACGGCCAACGCCAGGCACAGCAATCCGTGTCGGACCCAAAGGCCCGGCTTTCCCGAAACAAACATAAAAGTCTCCCTTTAGACCATGATCGTTTGAGGTTGCATGCGATCTCGGCGTTGGATCATGGTCTAAGCCTTTGTTTGAGAGGGTGATTCACGCCCGAGGTTGAAGTCAACCTCAGGCGATCACGCTCTAGCCGGCGAGCGAGGTATCGACGATGGCGAGCGGCGTGTTGTTCGTCACCAGCGTAACCTTACGAATGCCGAGGAAGTTCTTCAGCTCGCCGGCCGGCACCGGCATCGGCCCAGGCCCTTTGGCGACACCCGGCACGCCCTGCGGAAAAGCGGTGGAACGCGCGGAGTGAAACGCGACATGCCCCTCGACCTTCTGCATAACCTGGTGGATGTGGCCATTCAGCACCGTAACGGAACCGAATTTCTTCAGATAGGTCAGCGCCTGGGCGCCGTCGGCGGTCCCCCAACCCCAATCCTGGTAGGCGATCCACAGCGGCACATGCGCGAACACCACGATGGGGGTGCTGGCCGTCAGGCCGGCCACGTCTTTCTCCAGCCATTCCAGCTGCGGTTTGCCCAACGTCCCCAGGCCGGCGCCTTGCAGGTCGATCACATTCACCAGCCCGACGAAATGCACGCCATGTGCGTTGAAGCTGTACCAGCCGTCGCCTTTGGTGCCCTTGCCGTAGCGGTTGAGGTAGCTCTTGCGGTCTTCCTCCAGCACGTCGTGCTCACCGGGAACGGTGTAGACCTGCAATCCGGTCGCTTTCAGAAGTTGCGAACCGTCATCGAATTCCTTGGGCTTGGACAGATGCGTGATGTCGCCGGTGTGGATGATGAAAGCGGGTTTATCGGCCTGACTGGTCACCTTCTTCAGCGCTTCCTCGAAGGTGCCGGTCACGTTGGTGTTGACCGGCTTGTCGAAGCCCAGATGGCTGTCGCTGACCTGCGCGAAGCTGAAGCCCTTGGTCTCTGCCGCTTCGGCCGATCCAATCAGGCGGGAGGTGGGGATGCCCCCGGAAATACTCCAGACCGCGGCGGCGCCCGCCCAGCTCATACAGGTCAGAAAGCCGCGGCGGTCCTGGTTCTCGGGTGCGTCGGTCATGGGGTGTTTCTCCTGGGCGTTGGGACCGTCGGTGATCCCTTCAGTCGCATTACCGGTGGGGGCGGCGGGTTATTCCCGGCTGCGACGATTTTTTCCGCGGTCGGGAATAACGTGGATGAAACAGCGGTATGATGACCGGACCCACCAGGACTGCCGCCGCTTGGCCCACGACGACCGCAAACGCCGTTTCGAGCTTCTCGCCCTCCCGCATCTCGACGCGGCGTACAATCTCGCGCGCTGGCTGGCGGGGAACTCCGCCGATGCCGAGGACGTGGTGCAGGACGCCTATCTACGTGCCTACCGCTATTTCGACTCCTTCCAGGGCGGAGAGTTCCGGGTCTGGTTATTAAGCATCGTACGCAACAGCTTCCTTGACTGGATCAAGGAAAACCGCTCGGGGCGCCTGCTGTTCCAGGCCGAACCGGCGGCAGACACCGACGACACATTATGGGCCGAACGCCCCCGCGACCCCGAAGCCCTGTTGCTCGACAGCATCGATAGCCAGACGCTGGAACAACTGATGCAGCGCCTGCCTCTGGAATACCGGGAGGTGCTGTTGCTGCGAGAGGTCGAGGACCTGTCATACAAGGAGATCGCCGTTATCGTTCAAACGCCAACCGGGACGGTCATGTCCCGCCTGTCCCGCGCTCGCCTCGCGCTGAAGAAACTATGGCTGAGCGCCCACCCGACGGAGGCCGCCCATGGCGTGTGATCGCACCGGCACCACGCCGCAGCTTCTGGCCGACGACGCCTTGCGTCAGCCCCGCCGCTTCTTCGCCGAACGCCACATCGCGGGCTGCCGCGACTGCGCGGCCGCGCTGGAGGTCTTGCACGCCGAGCGGACCATGCTTCGCACCAAGCTGCCGTTCCATCGCGCGCCGCCCGGTCTTGCGTCCCGCATCGGCGCCGCGCTGCCGCGGGAGGCACCGCCGGTTCCGGTCCGTCGTCGGTTCCCCACCCAGGTGTTCGGTGGGGGCCTGGTAGGCGCGCTGGCCGGCGTCGCATTGACGCTGTCGGTGTTGCATGGCCCCTCGCGCACCGACCCCGAGATTCAGGGGGCGATTGACAGCCATGTGCGGTCGCTGATGGCCGAGCACTTGATGGATGTCGCGACCAGCGACCAGCATACGGTGAAGCCGTGGCTGTCGGCGCGGTTGGATGTTTCTCCGCCGGTGCGGGACATGGCCGATGTCGGTTTCCCGTTGCTCGGCGGGCGGTTGGATTACGTGAACGGGCACAAGGGCGCGGCGGTGGTTTACCGGCATGCGAAACACGTCATCAACCTGTTCGCCTGGGCGGCGGAGGGGCCGGATAAGGGATTTTCCGAGACAGCGCATCAGGGGTTCAACGTGGTGAGCTGGCGGCGTGGGGGGATCGCTTACAATGCCGTTTCGGATCTGGAGGCGGATCAGTTGGCCGCTTTTGCGCGGTTGGTGGGGGGGTAGCATCGCATCCCGCCACGGTCGGGCTTGACCCGACCGCCTCCGGCGATTTTTTGGGGATGGAATTGCGGAGCGCTTCGGACGCGCCAACGCGGCGAGAACGTCTGGCTTAAGCCGCCAATCCCCCCACCCGTCATCGCCAGACTTGCTCCCCCATTCGTCAGTGCAGGACCTGTTCCCCCATTCGTCATTGCCGGGCTGGTCCCGGCAATCCCCGCTTGCGAACCCGAGTCCGCATAGGAAAGAATGGGACCAATGACACGCTGCGACCGCCGCGTTAAGCAATCGTTAACCTGTTTCGGTCAGAATGCGCTTCGCCGTCCGATGCGGAGCGAGTTATGGTACGAATCCCAATCCCAAGACCAGGGTGATCGCATTTGGCTTCAACACCCGAATCCGGTGTGGGCGACCGGAAAAATTGAACGCAAAAGGCGCAAATGCGATTGACCATGACCGGGTGGCCGGAATTTCCCATGCGTGCGCCCGCCCGCGAGCCAGATGCCCACGGCCGGTATGGCGGCGATGACGGGGTTGGGGCATCAGCTGGGGACAATGGCGGGCGGCACTTCGCCGATCAGGCAGCCGAGCGCGCGGCGCACGGTTGAGTCGCGGAAGTCCCGCCAGTCGATGTGCCAGGTGTCCGGGCGTCGGTCGCGTTCGCGCTGGAAGGTTTCTTCCCGTTTCCCGCGCACTTGGTAAAGGCGGCCGAGGCTGCCGCCGTAGCGCCGCAGGAGCTTTTCCACCTGGTTCCAAAAATCGCCGTCGCAGAGGCCGGGGACAACGCCGGTGTCCATGAGGATATAGGCGATGCTGCGGCCGACCGGGCGGCGGCGCACCCCGGCCGCGAATTCCTCGGGCGTGGGCATGCGGGACGCGCCCGGATCGTCGGGGCCGAGCAGAGCGGGGTCGGGACGGCATGGGTGGCGGGGCGCGGGGCGCGGGCCGGATGCGGGTTTGGCCGGGGGACGGTGGTGCGGCTGCAATTCTACGCGCGGCGGCCAGGCGAAACGCAAATTGTGCCCCCTGGCGGCGCGGGCGAGCAGATAGTCCCGCAGGGCGAGCGCTCGGAGGAGGCCGCGTTGCATGCGGTGCAGGATGGTTGGCAGATGGTCGGTGCCGAAGACGGCGGCGGCGGTGGCGAATTCCGGGGCGGCCGCGCGAGTGGTGGCGGTCGCGGTGAAGTGGCGGACGTGGGCGATGAGGGCGGCGAGGACGTGGAGAACAGCCCCGATGCGCCCCGGGATGGGGCGGGGTTTGGTGGGCGGGTGCGTGGTTGGCGCTGTCTGGGTCACGGGCATGGTGGTAGCAGGTTTGGGAGAACGAATCAAGAACTTTGTGATCGGAATGGGCGGGCGGCTGTCGGATGTGCGTAAGGCGCTGCCACAGGTGATCAACACGCCGGAACTGCGCTTCGACTGCGCCGATGTCCGAAAATTCGAGGTGGTGAAGGAAGTCGCCGCCCGCCTCAAGGCAGCCGGTGCCAACGTGTCGGAGACCGACGGCGTGCGGGTGCTGACGGCGGATGGCTGGTGGCTGCTGCGTTCGTCCAACACCCAGGCGGTGCTGGTGGCGCGCTGCGAGGCGTCCTCGGAGGCGGGGCTGGACCGGCTGAAGGCGGCGCTGGTGGCGCAGTTGGAGGCTTCGGGGCTGACGGCGCCGGACTTTTCGGGCGGGAATGCGGGGCATTAGGGGGAGGCGGGACGTTCCGACTGCTGCTTTGGTAAGTCGCCTCGCTTTTGAATGAGAAGGCGATTGGAAATAGCGAACGCGCCGACCGCACCATCCTCCCGTATTTCCAGGATCCGGCACCCGGTGCGGTCTATTATGTCGAACAGCGACGTCTGCGGCAGGCAATGGACCTCGACCTCCCCAGATGGAATCTCACTGTCGATGTAGTCCAGTGCCTTGAACGTATAATTCACGATATAGGTTGGTATCTGGAAGTAGGCGATACCTCCGGGGGCCAATCTGGCCAGAATGGTTTCCAGGATGAAGGCCATGAGCGGCGGCGGATTATGCTGAAGAACGATGATCGAAAAAAATACGCTGAAGGGTGGTAGCTCCCCATATCGGCGGATGGCGTTCAAATGCACGAACGATATATTCTTAAGATCGAACCGATCGGCGGACTGACGCGCATGCGCCAGATGAACGGCCGAAATATCGCCGCCGGTCACCTGACGGAATTGCCGCGCCAACCAAATCGTGCTTCGTCCGATTCCACATCCGAGTTCAAAACAGGAGTGGAACGGAGACAAATCCAGACCCGATCTGGCTGCCGCCAATCGCAAATCGGCAACGGGAAAATTGCCGGATTCGAAGAAGTCGTTTTCGTTTTTCGCTATTTCTTGCGATCGAAACCGGTCTTCCGTCAACACGGACCAGTGTGGCTCCCGCGCCCCGAGATCCAGAAATTCCGACTCGACGCGTTTGACCATGCGATCCAGAACGTCCGGGGTGACATCCACATCGACCCTGGTCGCCGGCCAGACGAACGACTTGGTACCGGTATCGTTGGCACCGGTGTGAGGGGCCTTGAGCAGAGCCAGGAATTCAGGGGATTCCATGAAACCGGCGCGCAAATCGTTCAGATGGCGGAAATGCCGCGCCTGACCGGTGACCACTTCTCGGTTTTCCGGTTCGCGCCCCAGCAGCAGGCGATAGGCCATAATGACATCGGTTTCGCTTATCACCCGCCACCTTCCTTGTAGGCCAACCCTCGTCTCAGGATAGCTCATAGCCTGTCGGCGTGTGAACCGCAAATCATCGTCCCGTTGAAATAAATAGACGGTGCATCCGATGAAATTACTGAATACCATCCGCTATCAGCACCGCAATCGCTGCGGAAGCGAGCTGGGACGCCGCCAAGTCGTTCGGGTGAACCAAGTCATTGCTGTAGCCTGATTTGAAACCTACCGGAACGCTACCTGTCCCAAGTATCTTATCGCAGTCTATATAAGGTAACCCGGATTCCATCACCAGCGAGTTGGCATATCGCCGGGGCGCCTCCCAGACGCTGGCCTCGCGAAAAGATCCGATTCCGCAGAACGGGGGCGACGTCACAAGGACGACATGGCTGCCTTCCGCCATGGCCTTCGCCGCGAACGTCATCGTGCGTTGCCATGCGGCCCATACGCCCTGATGTGTGCTTGCGTCGGGATCATTCGCGGAATAGGTCTGCAGGAAAATGACGTCCGGGATCATGGTGGTCAGGGTGCTTATCGCGTTGGCGATGAAATCGACGCTACTCCGGGCGGAGGTCGCATCGTTGACGTGAAACACCGGCCGGTTGGACCGGTTAAGTGCTTTGGCCAGCTGGAAACCCATGCCATTTATCCCGGCATCCACCGCCCCCCGAGCGCCGACGCCGGACAAAATGCTATCTCCTACACTCATGATGGTCAAGGACGGCTTTCCCATAACCGGTAAGACGGCATGTGGCACCGAATGGGTCGATAAAATGCCGGGCTGATAATGTAAATCGAAACCACTGATAATGCAGTTATTCGCCTTATTCAACCATCCGCCACCAAAGGTTTGACTGAATTGCCCGGGCGACTGACCATTATTAAATTCGTTCCATAATCCAACGGTTCCATCGAAGGTCTGAAAGGTGATTGTGCCTGCTGTAGAGCACAGTCGAAAAAACAAGCATATCCCCGATCCGCCGTCGAGCCGCTCTGGCGGAGCAGTCATAAACGGCATTACGTCGGTAAGAATGCAGGACGGCTGATTGGCCGATGGCGCCGGGACCACCGTCATATCCGTGGAACCGCTGGCGGTCACGGGAACCCACAGCGTGTTGTCCGGGATTCCCTGCGCATTCAACGGCGTAACCCAATCGTTGATGCCGGTGGAGAGCGCATAGGCGGCGTTATAGATAGTCATCTCATCCGTCAGCATGTTCGCGAGTACAAACTGAATACCAATCGCACCCGGCGGTAATTGATGCAGCGAACCACGCGTATAGCCCGGCCCAATGGCGGCAGTGCCATTGCCCTGACTGACCAAACGTTGCATGCCGAAGAGCTTTTTCGTGCCTCGCTGAATATTATGCTCCGACACCGTCATCGTGACTGTCAGCGCGTTGTCCACCGGCGGTGCCACGCGGCGAGTCTCGGGTTTACGCACGATCCATTTAGGGTCACGAACAATAAGTTCTACCCCCATTTCCGCGGCAAACTCATCGGCGGCCCGCACGACGCCGGGCCAACTGGCGTGGTAGTCGTCTCCAACCAGAAAACCGCCGGGCTCCAATAATTCCCAATAACCCCGAGCATCATGCAAAACGTCCTCATACTCATGTGAGGCGTCGATATGGATAAGGCCTGCTTTCACCGCGGCCTGCCGCAGAAGCAATCCGCCGGAAGAAGACGTCTGGACCAACGGTACCACGCGGTGCTGCGCGTTTGCCAGAACGATATTCGAAATAAACTGTTCATATAATAGCGGCCGTCCATGGCGCCTTGGGATGAGATTAAACAATTCTGAATCAACAATATTGTGCTCTAGGCTCCCAAGGAACGTGTCGATGGCGATGACGGTTCCGTTATTCACATAACGGTCGATCAAGTCCGCGAGATAGAGTGTCGATGCACCCTTCCAAACACCGACGTCGATCACCACAACCGGCTTGAATTCGGAAATGATCTCGTCAAACACCGGGTGGTGGCTGTTCCAACCCTGGTGATCCGCGGCAAGTTCCGGAACAAAATCAGCGTAAATGTCTGTGCCATGAAGGCGAAACATCAGATCGCGGGTCAAAGAGGCAGCCTGTCCAATGATACTTGGCTGCGCGCTACTCTGCGGCATTTGTAATTCACAGCGTTTGATGGCGTTTGAAATCGAAGGCGCGATACGGGCCAGTTCACCCGGATAGTCCATCGACTCCGCCAGGGCGCGACCCCTGGCACCGATTTCGCGGGCAAGATCATCATGTTCCAGAAGCCAAAGCACCCGGTCCCGGAGGTCCGACATATCCGCCTCAACGGGCACATAGTTTTCCCATGGCACGAGCCGATCGTAATACCATTGCCGGTAGCCCCGTTCCGACGAGACTTTCAGAACCGGGCTGCCGGAAAGGAGTTTCTGGAAAAGCCCAGGCCAGGAGTTTGAGTTCCCGTCGATATCTATTTGATATTTGAATTTGTTGAATTGTTCCACGGGAACATGATCGCGCATCAAGCCCGACTCTTTCACCTCAGCGACCACTTTCGGATCGTCGATCTGCACGATATTGGACAGACCGACATCAAAGAGGGCTGGATGATCTCCGAGTTTGCAAAGCCGAACCCGTGGTAACGACCGCCATCCGGATTGCCCTTTTTGACCGGTCGTCGCACCTCGCCAGAAGGCGACCGGCTTTCTTTCGTCCCAGGGAACGTCTGCCTCCGCATAGGCAAGCCGCGTGGCCTGATATCCTTCGAAGTCAATGAATTCGGCGTCGGGGACCAGTGTGAACTCCGCCCGATTGGTACAGAACGCGATGCCGGGCAGCTCTCCCGCATCGCCAAGGTTGACCGCGACACAGCCGGGCTGAACGTTACCTTGTCGATGGTACGCCTGGAACAGTGGAAGGGTGTGAGTCAGGCGTGCGGCCGCTTCGAAATCACGATCGATCCAGAGGCGTCCGTTGGAACTGGATTCCACTTGCCAAACCACCACACCGCTTGGGAGGTGCCAATTTTCCATCAACGAGATTTCCAGGGTTAGATCCGATCCGTACGCCTGATTTATCAACGATGTGGCTGCCGCGACGTCGAGGCGGCTGATCGCAGCGATGATCGCGTACTTGATCGAAGGAAGCATTAGAAATCCTGATGTGATTTGAACCAGCCAGCGTCCCAAGGCGGCGCCGATCTCGCGGATTCCTTAGGTCGGCCCGTGCTGGGACGCAAGGGCTGTCGCGGAATGTCGTGGACAGCACGAGACCAGGGCCGAGGGAACGCCCGCCCTTTTCGGCAAGGATGGGTCGGGCGCTGTTTTCCCCCGGTTAGGCGCGCGGGCCGAACACTTATGGACCTCGGGTCCAAAAATCCGATAGATAGCGCCGTCGGCCTCAGTTTGTGGATGGGTGCTCCACGACCGGCCCCAGCCCCGGCCCACCAGGACCCACCCATGACCGACCTCCACTGGCTCCCCACCATCCCAGACTGGCGCCCCCGCCTCCGAA
>JANXTL010000340.1 GCA_025352375.1 Acetobacteraceae bacterium
ATCCAGGACGGTTCGGTGATCCACGTCGACTCCGGCGGCATGGATACGCATATCGGCGACGATGTGACCGTTGGGCATAACGCCGTCATCCACGCCTGCACGCTGAAAAATCGGGCTTTCGTCGGCATCTCCGCCACCGTATTGGATGGCGCGATCATCGAAGAAGGTGGCATGCTCGGCGCCGGGGGGTTGCTGACGCCGGGGAAGGTCATTGGCCCGAACGAGTTATGGACCGGTGCGCCGGCAAAGTTGCGCCGTGTGATGGACGGTGACGAGTTGGAAAAATTTGCCCGCAACGCGCGGGTGTATCGCGATTTGGCTGCGCGGTTCCGGACGAAATTCCGGTCGGTAGGGTAGGAAAAAACGCGGCGGACGGTGGGTCAACCACGCGGCGCCAAATTGGAGCGAAACATCCTTCCGAAAGTCTCATGCCATGCACATCAAAGTTGGCTACGAACTGATCTTCGACTGCCCGCAGCCCACGCCGATGCTGCTGATGCTGAATATCCATTTCAGCCGGGCAGGGGACCTCGCGATGCCCGACCATCTGGTGACCGCGCCGTCGATCCCGGTCACCACCTACCGCGATTCGTTCGGCAATTGGTGCAGCCGTATCGTCGCACCCGCCGGTCTGACCCGAATCAGCACGACCGCCGTGGTGCGCGATAGCGGCATTCCCGACCTCGTGGTGCCCGATGCGCAGCAGCATAAGGTCGAGGACTTGCCCGAGGAAGCGCTGCTGTTCCTGCTCCCCAGCCGCTATTGCGAAACCGAATTGCTATCCGGTGTTGCCGCCAATCTGTTCAATAACACGCCGCCGGGCTGGGCGCGGGTACAGGCGATCTGCGACTTCGTTCACAACCATATCTCGTTCGATTACCAATTGGCCCGCAACACCCGTACGGCGTGGGAAGCCTATAACGAAGGCGTCGGGGTTTGCCGCGATTACGCGCATCTGGCCATTACGCTGTGCCGTTGCATGAACATTCCGGCCCGGTATTGCACCGGCTACCTCGGCGACATCGGCATGCCACCGCCCTACGGCACGATGGATTTCGCCGGTTGGTTCGAGGCTTACCTTGGCGGCCAATGGTACACCTTCGATGCTCGCAACAATATTCCTCGCATCGGCCGCGTGCTGATCGCCAGGGGGCGGGACGCGGTGGATGTCGCCATCAGCACGACGTTCGGCCCGAACACACTGCGCGGCTTCACCGTCTGGACCGACGAAATCGCCTGGACCGGTTGATTGTCGCGGATTCGATTTCTTCCGAGCCTCGCGAACCGGCACGGCCGCCACCCGCGTACGATAGTTGCGTTTAATGCGAACAAATCGCGGCACGTGCCGTTGAAAACAGGAGAGGATCGATGCGCAGGGTTTTTTACGTAATGTTGTTGGTGCTGGTGGGTCTGGCCCCGGCATTCCTCGCGCCGCCGGCCGCCGCCGCGGAAATGACCTGGACCATGAGCAGCGGCAAGCCGTACCAGATCAATATGAAGTTTTGGGCGAAGGATGGCGGTCGCGTTTGGCCAGGGAACAATGACGTCTACGTGTTGCCGCGCCACGCGACGCGCACCTACACCCTGACTTGCCGGGCCGGCTCGACCGTCTGCTACGGCGCGTGGCCGGATGACGGCCCCGCCAAGCACTGGGGCGTTGGCCGGTCGATCAACAATGCATGCACGGCCTGCTGCTTCGTCTGCGGCCAGTCGAATCCGTCGCGAAACCTGGTGGACTGATCCGGCTGGGCAGGCGTCAGCGTCCGCAACCGGCAGCTAGCCGTCGCCGAACGCGCGTAACGCGACCTTTGGGTAGCCAAGCGCGAAAAGGTAACGCTTGACGCCCGGCCGGCAGCCGATCATTGCTTTTGCCTCCGCGGTACTTCCCTCCGTTCCCCCGACGAGGCGACGTCAGTCATGGATTTGGTTCATCAGGATCGAATTCCGTTACCTGCGATAGCCGCACCCGCCGCTCCGCGGCTCGGCCCGGCGACCGGTAACCCCCGACCCGCCCCTCGCGGCGCGGGATTTCGATGGCTGCTGGCCGGCGAAGCCTTGTTACAGCTCGGGCTGATCGTGGTGATGATCGCAGTAGTCTGGATCAGTATCGCGCTCCATCTGGCCCAGCAGCGGCAGGAAGTCGCGCAGCGGGCAAGTCGGGACAGCGCCAATCTCGCCCACGCCGCGGCTGAGAGTATCGGCCAAACGATTGCCGGCGTGGACGATGCACTCCGCTTCATGGAGGCGGTGTACGCCAGCGATCCGAAGCGCTTCGATATCAGCGTGTGGGCTGGCAGGGCGAACCGGACGCGTGGCGTTGCGCTCGAATTCGCGATTTTCGGGCGGGACGGGAAACTCGCCGCCAGCAGCCTGGGGCTGGCCAACGCACCCACGGATTTCTCGGAACGGGACTTCTACAAATCCCATGTCGATGATCCCGCGGATCAGCTTTTTATGAGCAAGCCGATCCTCGCCCGAACCTCCGGCCGTTGGTCGATGCTGTTTACCCGCAAGATTTCCGCCGTCGACGGTTGGTTCATGGGCGTCATGGCGGCGTCCGTCGACCCATTATGGCTGACCCAACTCCACCAAAAGCTGGACATCGGGGGCGGCTCGGTGATGCTGGTCGGAAGCGACGGGCTCATACGGGCGCTCTCGCTTGGGGCGAAGCCGGTGGCCAGCGAGGGTGTCGGGCGAGATATATCCCAATCGCCGCTGGCGGTAGCAGCCGCCGCGTCCGACCGGGGAACGACCGAGTGGGTGAGCCCGATCGACGGAACCCGGCAGACGGTCTCATTCGAGCGGTTGCCTGGCTATGCCGCGGTCGTCGCGGTCAGTCTCAACACCGACGATGTTTTCGCACCGTACTGGCATTATGCGCGGCAGTACAAAATATTCGGTGCCGGCCTGACACTGTTGATCCTGCTGGCCGGCGCCGCCCTGCTCGTGAACACGGGACGCCTGGTGGTATCGCGCCGCATTTTAACCGACGCGATGGACGCCATCAGCCAGGGAATCGTCATGGTGGACGCCAACGGGCGGATACCCGTCATCAATCGGCGGGCGTTGGAACTGTTGCGGCCGCCCATGCCGTCGCCGCTTGTGTCTTTGCCCCAAGCCTCCTCCGCCGCGTCAGGCGTCGATACGTCCTATGAGGAAATCCGCGATGACGGTACAGTCGTCGAAATTCGGACGCATCCCCTCGCGGATGGCGGGGCGGTACGGACCTACACCGATATTACCGAACGCAAAAATGCTGAGGCGGAGATCATGCATCTCGCGGTGCATGACGCATTGACCGGATTGCCGAACCGTCGGCTGTTCGGCGACGCACTGGCGGAGGCGATAGGGCGTGTGAAGACCGGCGGCGGTTGCGCGGTGCTTTCAGTCGATCTGGACAAATTTAAATATGTGAATGACTTATATGGGCATCGCTGCGGGGATATTCTGCTATCGCGGGTTGCCGAGCGGCTGCGCGGCGCGGTGCTGACCACGGATATCGTGGCCCGTTTCGGTGGCGATGAATTCTGCATCTTGCGGCCATTCGACACTGCACCCGAGGAGGCCGTGACCCTGGGCCACACCGTCGTCGATCGGCTGTCGGAACCGTTCGACATCGACGGCCGCGAAATCATCCTGAGCGCGAGTGTCGGCGTGGCGCTTTGCCCTCTGCACAGCAATTCGGCCGACCGCGTGTTGACCCATTCCGATACCGCCCTGCAGAGGGCGCAAGCGCAAGCGCGCGGTTCGGTTCAGCTGTACGATTCCACGATGGACGTCATGGCGGCCGAGAGAAGAGGCTTGGAGCAGGATCTGCGGCAGGCCCTCGCGCAGGGGCAGATGGCGGTTTTCTACCAGCCGATTTTCAATACGAAGACCGCCGAACTAGCTGGATTCGAGGCACTGGCCCGATGGCGTCACCCGACGCGGGGGTTCGTTTCGCCTGACATTTTCATTTCTATCGCCGAGGAATCGGGCCTTATCGTCGAGCTCGGGGCATGGGTCATGAATACGGCGTTCGCTGAGGCGGCACGCTGGCCGCAATCGGTCCGCCTATCGGTCAATCTGTCTCCCAAGCAGTTTTCGGTCTCAGGTATCGTGGGCCGCATGGCTGCCGCGCTGGCGCGGGCCGGCCTTGCCGCGGAGCGGCTGACATTGGAGTTGACCGAGGGTGTCCTCATCGACAACAGTGACCGAGCGCTATCGGTGCTGAACGATCTGAAAAAATTGGGAATTCGGATTGCATTGGACGATTTCGGTACCGGCTACTCAAGCCTAAGCTATCTGCGCCGGTTTCCCTTCTATGGCCTGAAAATCGACAAATCTTTCGTCATGGCTGCAACCGAAGACGATGGCGCGCGGACAATTGTGCGGGCAATCGTCGCGCTGGCAGCGAATCTCGATCTGAATGTTGTTGCGGAGGGCGTGGAAACGACCGAACATCTCGAACTGCTGCGCTCCGCCGGATGCCCCCAGGTTCAAGGCTTTCTGCTCGGCCGCCCCATGCCGGGCGATGAAGTCAATATATTTATGGAACAGGGGATTCAATGAGGACCGCGGGTTCCACGATCGCCAGACTGCTGTGCATCGTCGCGTCGATCGGGATCGCGTCGTGTACGCATGCACCCCAGGAGGATCCGAATCGATCCGCGAAAGCGTATATCCAGGCAAGGGATGCATGTTCGGCTGGGGGTCGCAACCCAACGCCCGACATCGACGCGATAATTCACGTCTGTGGCATGGTGATCGAAACCGCCGGCGCGGCGCAAGCCGATGTTGTGGACGCATTGAAAGTGCGCGCAAAGGTATCGATGGCATCCGGTCGGTACGATGGGGCCATCGGGGATTACACCCAACTCATGCGGTTGGGAGTACACGACGCCGCGACATTCAAATTCCGGGCGGACGCCTATCGACGGAAATCGAAATGCGATCTGGCCGTAACGGATTACGATCGGGCCGTTCGGCTCAATCCCAAATTCGTCGATGCAATTGAAAGCCGGGGCGATACGTTCGTATGTCTGAAGGACTTTGCCAAAGCCGTTGCCGATTACGACCGAGCAGCGGAGTTGGGGCCCTTGCGTGCCGAATTGGCGATGAAACGGGGCAATGCGTTGGTTCAGACGGGCAATCGAGACCGGGCGATCGAGGCCTATGGCGATGCGATTCGGCTGCGCCCGCGCGACGCCAGCGCCTTTGTCGCACGTGGGGAAGTGTACACGTCGCGGGCCCGGTATGAACCCGCGCTGGCGGATTTCGATGCGGCGTTGGCCCTGAACCCCAATCATGCCGGCGCCATTCGGCAGCGGGGGCTGATTCACTTTTACCAGCGGGACTATAGCGCGGCGATCAAGGATTTGAGCCGGGCCATTCAACTGGAGCCGAAAACGGCAAATTTATACGATGATCGCGGCAATGCTTACCTACGCGAAGGGGAGTACGACCGGGCCATCGAAGATTACAGAAAGGCGATCGATCTCGGCCCAGGTTTCGCGGCGGCGTACGAACATCGGGCCAACGCCCAAGGCCAGAAGGGCTACTTTGAGCAGGCGATCCAGGATTACGAGCAGGCTATCCGTCTTTCGCCGAAGCTAACCAGCGCCATTATTGGCCGGGGAAATGCCTATTTGAGCCGCGGGGCGTACGAACAGGCGATCCGGGACTATGACTTGGCTATCGAACTGGGTGCGGCGAACGCGACGGTGCAGCGCAACCGGCAACAGGCTTTCGTCGAAAAGGCGAAACGGGACGCGGCCAAGGGCATTGCGATCGACGGTAACCTGGCCAACTAGAGCAGATCGCGGGAGCGCGTATGCACAGACGCGTGCATCTGCGAGACAAATCAATGACTAGAGCATGATTTTTTTAGGCGGAGTCGCTTTTAGGATTCCGGCTCGGCCCATAATGTGATTCAAGATGTTGGCTGGGGAACGGAG
>JANXTL010000162.1 GCA_025352375.1 Acetobacteraceae bacterium
GAGGGACAAGACGTTCTGCATCCGGTCGATGCGGTCCATGATGTCGGCACGCGTTTTTATCAGGTCCGCACCCTGTGCGGTCACGACGTCCTGTAGCCGGTCGATCCGGCCCTCGATGGCCGCGCGGGTGTCGATGTGAGCGCCGCGGAGCGCGGTCAAATCGCCGCGCAGCGTGGTTACGTCGCCGCGCAACGCAGTCAGATCGGTTCGTATCTCTACCAGATCGTCGCCCGTCGGAAGACCCGCGATATACGAGAGAATGCTATCTAGCTTGGCGTGGATGTACAGGGCGTCGCTCATGCCCCATATAACCACACATCGCCCGTTTTCTTAATGATTCCGAGCGGCCCAACCACGGCAGTCGCTTGAACGGCCGCAGCGCTACCGGTTCCCGCCCACGGCCTGTTCCCGCAGCCGGCGGGCGCGGGCCAGGACCTTGTCCTCCATCTCGCTATTGGTGGCTGCCGCCACCTGCGAGTCGACCCATTGGTTGCCCCGGAGTTCCTGGCGGAAGATCGCCACGCGAATGCCGTCGCTGCGCAGGTCCTGGGTCAGGACGTAGGCGGTCGCCTTGAACCGCTCCCCGCTGGTGGCGGGGGGGGTGTACCAGTCGGTGATGATCACCCCACCGAACGGATCGATCGAGCTCAACGGCATGAAGCCGAGCGTATCCAGCGCGCCGCGCCACAGATAGGCGTTCACACCGATCCCAGCCCCGCCGCCACCGCCCTTATCGTTGCCCTTGGTCACGCCGAAGATAACGCCGCTGTCGTCCCCGCCCAATCGGCCGATCGCCGCCACATCGCCCGGACTGCCACTGCCCAGGCCTTGGTAGTTGATCGGTGTGGGATTCGGTTTGGAATCACAGGCGACCAATGCAAACGCACTGACCAGCAGTACGGCCAGCAGCCGAGGGGTCGAGAAAGAGGGACACATTGCCATTTGTTCACCTGACTGGGGGTCGCGGGCCGAGAGGCTATTGTTTAGTCGCCAAGACGTTCGCCGCCAAGGGTACAAAAAACGGTGGGGTTTCCCCCCAAGGGTACAAAAAAAACGGCGGGGTTTCCCCCGCCGTCTCTTGCCGGTTCGAGACTGGTAAGACTTACCAGGTGACGATGGTCGCGAAGGTCAAGCCATTGCCCTTGACGTCCCGTGTCCCGGTGGGGGTGTTGGTGACGAAGTCGAACTGACCCTGGTGACGCTCGGTGTGCATGTATTCGAGGACGAATGCGAGGCCCGGCGCCGCGTTGTAAGTGCCGCCGATGGCGAATTCGGTTTCCTTACGCTGCGAGATCTTGGTCAGGTTGGCCTGGCCCTGCGATTCCACGATGCCGACTTCGGCGCCGAAGACAAACGGACCATTCCTGTAGACAAGACCCGTCACGACCGCATTCATCGGCGCGCCGCCCGTCGGGCGCATCGACAACTGGCCGTTCAAGGCGCCGCCGATGTAGTCGATCGCCCAGGTCAAGCCGACGCTCGGAACTTCGACCTTCAAAGCCGCGTTGACGAAGTTCAGGTTGTCGTAGCGCATAACAGCATTGCTGGTCACGCCTGCGACATAACCTGGGCCGCCCGCCGCGATACCGCCGCCGTTGATTTGTTCCTTACCAGCGGTTTCATACACGGCGAAGGCGCCGACGTTCACGCCACCGAACGTGCCTTGGTAGCGAGCGCCAACCGCGACCTGGTTCAGCCAGCGGGTCGGATCGTTGCCGGTGGTGGTGGCGATGCAGCCCGCGCTGGCGGCGAGGCAAGGCGCAGCCTGTAGCGTCGAGGGGCCTATCGAATTCGAGTAGCTGTTGCCCATGTTCGGGGCATACTGCACGCCGAAGTCGAAGCCGAAGAATTGCGGCGACAGGTAGACGATCTTGGTGTTGCTGTATTCCGCGCCCGCCTGCGAGAGCCACGCGAACGGAATGGCAACACCGGCGCCCGGGGCAGAAGCCTGCATGGCGCCGCCGTTGAAGTTGCCAACGCCACCGTCAAAGCCCTGAGTGCTGTAGCTGCCGTTGTCAAACAGGCCGATGACGCCGTCCGTCTGTCCCATACGGAGGATACCCAGCTTGTCGGTACCCACATAGGCAAAGGCACGACGGACGAACACGGTCTCCGACGAGGAATAGCCGCTCGAGCTGCTCGCAGCGGTGAACGCAGTCGCGTTGTTCGGGTTGCCGACGTTTTCGCGTAGTTCGATCGACGCACCATAGCGCAGGCCGTTGGTGGCCATTCCGTCGACGCCCGGATACAGGCGCATGTAGGACGAAATGCCGATCGGGTTGACCTTGAAGCTACCGCCGCCAGTGATCGCGCCAGCCTTGTCGGCGCTGGTGAAGTTCGCGCTCACTTCGACTTCCACGCGGCCGTTCAGGCGGATGACGACGGTGCCCGGTGTCGGGACGGCGTTAACGCCCTTCTGTGCAGCGCCGAACGCGTTGTTGTTGTTGTTAGCAGCCGGGCCACCGGCCCACGGCATCGCGACCATACCCTGGCTCTGGAAAGCCTGCGGGGCTGCTGCTTCCCCTTGTGCCCAGGCGCCGGTCGTGCCGCCCAGGATGGCCGCACCGGCCAATAGAAGTTTACGCATAAGATCCTCCTCAGAACACCGGCTACCCGGCGGGGATATTAGGCCCCGCCCCGATCATGTCGAGGCGGGGCCGCCGAACCTGGAGAGACTATTGACCCGGGAATTTCACCTCCGCAACCCACTGACTACCTTCCGCATGGCATTTCCGAAACACTGTGGCGTGCGGGACACAGTGGCGGGCGCGAAGGAGCCGCGACGCGGGTCGAAATCGCGCCTCTGACGGTCACCGTCGCGCTCGGCGAAATCGCCGACGCGGGACCGATCGGGTCTCGGCACCGTCGGCGGGCGGCGGACGAAGTCGCCGCATAAACCGTGCCGGTACCAAACGGGGCCGCCCCTCTCCTGGGGAAGGATCACGCCAGAGCCCCGATTGCACCGACGGCATGGCACCGTCCCCGGGGCAATCGCCGTACCGAGTCGCCATCCAGCCCACCCAAGGCCGCGACCGGCAGTCCAGCATGCGCCGCGAGGCTCGGCCAGCGGCAGGCGCCCAGCGCGGGTTCTCCCGGATGGCTGGCGGTGGCGAAGGCCGGGGAAAGGAAGGCAATGGATGCTCCGTTGCGTGCCGCGCGCCGCAGGTCCGGCAGCGTATGGGCCGAGCTGGTCACGATCCCCGGACGGCGCAGGGGGCCCGGCCAGCGACCGCCGCGCAAATGCACGCCCGCCCCTAAGGCCGCCGCCAGACGCACATCCCCCGCGACAACCAGTGCCAGCCGCCGCGCCCGGCAGATGCGGGCGAGGTCGCGGCCGATCGCGACTCGGTCGGGGTGCGAGTCGTGCCGCAGCACCACCCCGGCGATGCCCTTCGGCAGCCGGGCCGCGGCGGCAACCGGGTCGGGCAACCGGTCGGCGTCGGTAAACAGCCAGAGCACCGGCAGCGCACCCGGCCCCGACCGCCGAGCCGCCGCACGCCCCCAGGCGAGAAGTTTCAGGTCCATGGCCAACCCAACGTCGTCATGCCACGCTCGCCGAAGGTGGTCGGGTCAGGCCCGACCATGCCGGAGTTGGGTAATTCGCATGAGCCGCCGGTCCAAACAGCTCGAAGCCGCCCTCCAGCAGGGTGAGCACCTGCATGCGGCCGGACGGCTTCAGGAAGCAGAGCAAGTCTATCGGCAGATCCTGGCCGTCGACCCGCGTCACGCCGACACCACCCACATGCTGGGGGTGCTGGCCATGCAGTCCGGGCATCCGGATGCGGCGCTGGACCTGTTCGACGGGGCGATCGCGGTGAAGCCATTGGTGTCATCATACCATTTGCACCGCGCCCACGCACTTCTGGCCCTGGGCCGCCCCACCGACGCCGTGGCCGCCTGCCGCATCGCCCTCCGCACCAAAAGCAACAATGCGGAGGCCTACCAAGTGCTCGGTCACGCCCATTCCGACGCGCTGCAACCGGGAGAGGCTTTGCGCGCCTACCGCGAAGCCGCTCGGCTGAAGCCCGATCTGCCCAATCTGTTCAACAACCTCGGCACCGCCTTGCGTAACATCGGCGCGCTCGAGGAAGCCGAAACCCGGCTGCGGGAAGCGGTACATCGGGCACCGAACGATCCGGGGGCGCAGTTGAACCTATCCAGGGTGCTGAAGGATCTGGGCAAGACCGCAGATGCCGAGTCGCTGCTGCGCGGCGCGCTGCGACAACAGCCGAGCGATCCGGTGTTGCTATATAACCTGTCGCTGCTGCTGCTTTTGACCGGCCGGGACGCCGAGGCGTGCCCGGGGTGGGAGCAGCGCTTCGCCGCACGGGCGGTGCCGGATCGCCGGGACCCACGTCAGCAATGGAGCGGCGAGGATCTGAACGGCCGCACGCTGCTTGTTTACGCCGAGCAAGGCCTCGGCGACACAATTCAGTTCTGCCGGTATTTGCCGGCGCTGGCGGGGAACGTGGTGTTCGAGGCCCCTCCCCGCCTGCGACATCTTCTGGCGACGCTGCCGGGCGCGCCGTCGATGGTCTCGCCGGGGGAACTGGTGACGGCCGATCTGGTTTGCCCGCTGATGAGTATTCCGGCGCGCACCGGCATGCCGATCCCGACGAAGGTGCCCTATCTGGCGGCCGAACCGGATCGCGTGGCGCGCTGGCGGGACCGGATTGGAACGGCGGGTTTGAAGATCGGCATCGCCTGGCAGGGGAATCCAGGGCGAACCCAGGACCGCGGCCGTTCGATCCCGCTAAGGGCATTCGCACCACTGGCCGCGGTCCCGGGCGTGCGGCTGATCGGTTTGCAAAAAAATGACGGGACGGAACAACTTCAGTATCCAATAGCGGTGGAGACTCTCGGCCCCGACTTCGATTCTGGACCGGACGGATTTCTCGATACGGCGGCCGCGATGATGTGCGTCGATTTGGTGATTACATGCGACACTTCCATCGCCCATCTCGCCGGCGCGCTGCGGCGCCCGGTGTGGGTGGCGTTACAGACAGTGCCGAACTGGCGCTGGCAACTGGGGCGCGAGGACAGCCCGTGGTACCCAACGATGCGCTTGTTTCGGCAAACCGAGCGGGATGAGTGGGAACCGGTGTTCGCGGCGATGGCGGCGGCGTTGGCGGCTGCCTAACCCGCCGCGATCCGCTCCATCCCGCCCATATAGGGGCGCAGCACCTCGGGGATCAGGATCGAGCCGTCCGCCTGCTGGTGGTTCTCCATCACCGCGATCAGTGCTCGGCCCACCGCGACGCCGGATCCGTTCAGCGTGTGTACGAAGGCCACGGTCTTGCCGTCGGGCGAACGAAACCGAGCGTTCATCCGCCGCGCCTGGAAATCCCGGCAGTTGGAGCAGGAGCTGATTTCCCGCCACATCTGCTGACCCGGCAGCCAGACCTCGAGATCGTGGGTGCGGGCGGCGGTGAAGCCGGTATCGCCGGACGACAGCAGCATGCGGCGGAAAGGGATGCCGAGAAGCGTCAGGACGGATTCGGCCGAGCGGGTCATGTGCTCGTGTTCGGCCTCGGATTGGTCGGGATGGCAGATCGTCACCATCTCCACCTTGCGGAATTGGTGCTGGCGCAACATGCCGCGGGTGTCGCGGCCGGCGGATCCGGCTTCGCGGCGGTAGCAATCGGTTAGCGCCGTCAGCCGAATGGGTAGCTGCTTTTCTGGGACGATGTCGCCCGCGACGGTGTTGGTCAGCGGCATCTCGGCGGTCGGGATCAGGTACCGCCCGTCGATGGTTTCGAACAGGTCTTCCTTGAACTTCGGCAAATTGCCTGTGCCGTACGCCGTTGCCTCATTCACCAGGCTTGGCACGATCGTTTCCACGTAGCCGTGCTGCTCGGTGTGCAGATCGAGCATGAACTGACCGAGCGCACGCTCCATCCGAGCGAGGGGCCCGCGCAGAACGGTGAAGCGGGCGCCGGCGAGCTTGGAGGCGGTGGCGAAATCCATCATCCCCAGCGCTTCACCGAGATCGAAATGCTGCTTGGGTTCGAAGTTGGGGAGACGGGGTTCACCGTGTTGGGACAGCACTGCGTTGGCGGTTTCGTCCGGCCCGTCGGGTACGGCGGCGTCGAGAATATTGGGAAGGGATTCGAGGATTTCCTTGATCGCGGCGTCGAGTTCGGCGGCCTGTTTCTCCAGCCCTTCCATGTCGTTGCGCAGCGCGGTCGCTTCGGCCTCCAGCGCGGCCGTGTCGGCGCCAGTGCGCTTGCCCTGGCCGATTTCCTTGGCCAACGCATTACGCCGCGCCTGCTTTTCCTGTAGCGCGGTCTGCGCGGAGCGGCGGGTCCGATCGCGCGCCAGAATATCCGGCGAATGCGCATCCATGCCACGGCGGATCAGCGATTCGTCGAATGCCGCGGGATCGGTGCGAATGGCGCGGATATCGTGCATCGGTCAGTCCTCCACCGGCTTGGTCTCGACCCACGAGGCGGTAATGATCGAGATCTCGTAGAGCAGGATCAGCGGCACCGCGACGACGGCCATGGAAATCGGGTCGGGCGGCGAGAAGATTGCGGCGACGACGGTCAAAATGACGATCGCCCAGCGCCGCATGCCCCGCAGCTGTTTCGAATTCGTGATTCCCACCTTCGCAAGCAGCGCGATGCCAACGGGCATCTGGAAGATAATGCCGCAGGCGAAGATCATTTTCATCACGAGATCGAGGTACTCGCCGACCTTCGGCACCAATTCTATCGGCACCCCACCGCCGCCGGTCATGTCCTGGAACCCGGCGAAGAAGTGGAAAGCGATCGGAAACAGCACGAAATACGCCAGCGACGCCCCGAGCCCAAAGAGGATCGGAGTAGCTGCCAGGAAAGGCAGAAAAGCGCGCCGCTCGCTGCGATACAGCCCAGGCGCGACGAATAGCCAGAGCTGGCAGGCGATCATTGGGAACCCCAGAAACAAGCCGCCGAACATCGCGACCTTGATCCGGACGAAAAACGCCTCATACAGCTGGGTGTAGATCAGCTTCGGATCCGGGCTACCCATAGTCTTCAAGACATCCGCCAATGGCTTGGCGAGGACATAATAGATCGTCCCGGAGAAATAGTACGAAAGCGCGAAGCAGACCGCGAACACCGCCAGCGACCACATCAGCCGGCGGCGCAGCTCGATCAGGTGATCGAGCAACGGCATTGGCTTGTCGTCTATGGTATCGTCTTCCTTGGTATCGGCCACGTCTGGGGTTCGCCTGGCTGAAGGGTTATCGGACGATGTATTGCGGCGGCACGAATGCCGGTGGTTCGGCGGCCTCGGCCTTCACGGGGGCCGGCGGCGGGATCATGCCCGGCGGAATGAAGGCGGGCGGAATGAAGGCGGGCGCCGGGTTGGGTTCGGGTTCCGGTTCGGCGATCGCCACTACGGAATCGGATTCCGCGTGTTCGCCGGCGGCCGGTTCGCTCGGGTTTTGCAGGTCGTTAAGCGTGTCGCGCAGGGAATTGTCGGGGTCGATATGCTTCTCGACAACATCCTTGAAATCGAAGTTACGAATTTCATTGAACGAGTTCTTGACCCCGTCGAGGTTGGCCTCCCGCACCATCTCATCGACATGGGTCTGGAACTCGGACGCCATGCGGCGCGCTTTCTTAACCAGGCCCGACACCGTGCGAATGGCGGCTGGCATGTCCTTCGGCCCGATCGCGATGAGGGCGACGGCGGCGATGATGGCAATTTCCGACCAAGCGAAATCGAACATGGAAGCGTGTGTGTCCCGTGGGCGGTGAGGCCGCGCGGCCGGTAGGTAGCAGGTAGGCGCCTAAAGGGAAACGGCTGCGACGTGGACTACCGCAGCGCCGCCCCCGTCGATTTCGCCACCGCCGCGATCACCTTCTGGCAGGCAGCCTCGATCTCGGCATCCGTCAGGGTGCGTTCGCGCGGCTGGAAGATGACTTCGATGGCCAGGGACTTCTTACCCACCGGCACTTTGTCGCCTTCGTAGACGTCGAACAGGGTCACGCCGGCAATCAGCGTGCGTTCGGCGCCCTTCGCGGCGCGCAGCACGGCGTCTGCCGCGACGGTCGTGTCCACCAGGAACGCGAAATCGCGCCGCAACGGCTGGAACGCGGACAGGTCGGGGGCAGATTTGCGGCGGCGCTTGCGATCGGACACCGCGTCGAGATCGAGCTCGAACGCCACCATCGGGCCTGGCAGGCCGAGGTCCCCGATCACCCGGGGATGCAGCTCGCCAAAGCGTCCGAGGATCGTCTTCGGCCCCTGCCGCACTGTCGCGGACCGGCCGGGGTGGTAGAAGCTCGGTGCGTCCTGGGTCAGCATTATTCCTTCAATTGGCACCTCCAGCGCCGCCATCGCCGCCCATAGGTCGGCCTTGGCATCCATGGCATCCACGGCTTGCACGGCCGAGGCCCAGCCACGCGGCGACGATCCCGCGCGCACACCGGCGGCCACCAGCCGCTGCCCATGCGGGGCGGTGGCATCGAAGGCCGGCCCAACCTCGAACAACGCAAGATCGGCGTAACCGCGCGCGGCGTTGCGCTTGGCCGCCATCGCCAGCGTGGCGATGGGCGTTGGGCGCAACTGATCCAGATCGGCGGCGATTGGGTTGGACAGGCGCAAGCTGTCGGTGGTGTCCCCGAACGGCGCCGCTTCGGCGGCAGCCATGAAGCTGAAAGTGACGCACTCGTTCAGCCCCTGCGCCGCCAGGGTCCGGCGCGCCAAAGCGGCGCGCGTTTGTCGAGGCGTCAGGGTCGCGGCCGGCACCGGCCCGGATTGCGGCAGCGACACGGCGGTTACCGCGTCGAGGCCGCGCAGGCGCAGCACTTCCTCGATCAGGTCGTTTTCCGGCTCGATCGTTTCGCAGCCTTCGGCCGCGGCAGCAGCCTTTTCGCCATCCAGGTCCGGGTGTTGATCCAACGCGATCTTCCCCGCGACGTCGTTGCGCCACGACGGAACAGCGACGGTCACAGCCTCCGCGTCGCGATGGCGGACGTTGAAGCCCAGGCGTTCCAGCGACGTCACGGCTTCATCGGCCGGAATGTCGGAACCGCCGAAGCTGGCAATGCGGGCGAACCGCATCGTCGCGTCGCGCTGCCACGCCGGTTCCGCACCGGCCTCGGTCACCGCGCCAGGTGCGCCGCCGCAGAGTTCGATAATCAGCGCCGTTGCGGCCTCGATCGCATCGGTCATCAGCGCGGGGTCGAGCCCACGCTCGAACCGCTGGCGGGCATCGGAGACCACTTGGTGGCGGCGGCCGGTCAGCGCGATGCGAACGGGGTCGAACAGCGCGCATTCGACGAAGACGGCGGTGGTCTGCTCGTCGCAACCCGTCGGCTGCCCGCCGATCACGCCGGCGATGGATTGCACACCGGCCGCGTCGCAGATCGCGCAGTCTTCGGCGGTCAGGGTGTATTCCTTGCCGTTCAGCGCCAACATGGTTTCGCCCGCCCCGCGCCGCAACGTCAGTGTTTCCCCGGTCAGCTTGCCGACGTCGAACACATGCAACGGACGACCGAGGTCCATCGTGAAGAAGTTGGTCACGTCCACCAGCGCGTTAATCGGGCGCAAGCCAATCGAGATCAGTCGGTCCTGCAACCATTTCGGGCTGGGCGAGTTCTTCACCCCGCGAATGGTGCGGCCCAGGATCCAGGAGCAAGTCTCCGGGAAATTATTCACCCAGTGCGGCCCGCTGTCGAATACAGGCGCGATTTTCGCGGGTGCGAACGGCTTCAACGTGCCGATGCCAGCCGCCGCGAGGTCGCGCGCGACGCCTCGAACAGAAAAGCAGTCGCCGCGGTTGGGGGTGACGCCAATCTCGATAATGGGGTCGTCCATCCCCGCCCACGCGGCATAGGAGGCACCCACCGGCGCGTCGGCCGGCACCTCGACAATGCCGGAATGGTCGTCGCCGAGGCCCATCTCGCGCGCTGACATCAGCATGCCCTCGCTTTTGACGCCACGGATTTCGCCAACCTTCAGCACGGACCCATCGGCCGGGATGGTGCTGCCGGCGGTGGCGAGCACCGCCTTCATGCCGGTGCGGGCGTTCGGCGCGCCGCACACCACGGTGACGGTGCCATCGCCCGTGTCCACGGTGCACACCCTGAGACGGTCGGCATTCGGATGCTGCACGGCTTCGCGCACATGCACGATGCGGAACGGTGCCAGGGCGGCGCCTTTGTTCTCGACGCCCTCCAGCTCCAGCCCGATCCGGGTCAGGGTGTCGGTGATGGTGTCCAGCGGGGCTTCGGTCTCAAGGTGCGTCTTGAGCCAGGAGAGGGAGAACTTCATGGCTTAGACCCCCTCGTGCAGCATGGTGGGTGCCAGCGGGTTGAACCCGTAATGGCGCAGCCAGCGTATGTCGGACTCGTAAAACGGACGGAGGTCGGCCATGCCGTGCTTCAGCATCGTGACGCGCTCGACGCCCATACCCCAGGCGAAGCCTTGCCACTCCCTGGGGTCGATGCCGCAATTGGCGAGGACGCGGGGGTGAACCATGCCGCTGCCCAGAATCTCCAGCCAGTCGCCGCCTTTGCCGAGTTCGCCGGTTTTGCGGTTCCAGCCGATATCGACCTCCATCGAGGGTTCGGTGAAGGGGAAGTAGGACGAGCGAAAGCGCACCGGCAGGTTGGAGATGTCAAAGAACGTGCGGAGAAAATCGGTCAGCACGCCCTTGAGGTGGCCGAGCGTGAGGCCACGGTCGATGATCAGGCCTTCGCATTGGTGGAACATGGGGGAGTGCGTGGCGTCGTGGTCGGCACGATAGGTGCGCCCGATCACGATGGTGCGGATCGGCGGCGGCTGCATCAGCATGGTGCGTATCTGCACCGGGGAGGTGTGAGTCCGAAGCACCGGCGGCGGTTTTTCGCCAATCGCCGGCAGATAGAACGTGTCGTGGTCGGCGCGCGCGGGGTGGTGGGCGGGAATGTTCAGGGCGCCGAAATTGTACCAGTCGGATTCCACGTCCGGGCCGTCGGAGACGGTGCAGCCCATGGCGCCGAAGATGGCGACGATTTCCTCCATCGTGCGGGCGATGGGGTGGATGAGGCCCAGCGGGCGTGGGCGGGGGGGCAGAGTGACGTCGATCTTTTCCTCCGCCAGCCGAGCGTTCAGGGCGGCGGCTTCCAGCGCGATTTTCCGAATTTCGATGGCGGCGTTCAGCGCGTCCTTGAACTGGTTCAGCGCCGCGCCCCGTTCTCGGCGCTGGTCGGGCGCCGTTTTGCCAAGATCGCGCAGCAGCCCGGTCAGCGTGCCGTTGCGCCCGAGCACTGCGACGCGAATGGCATCCCAGGCACGCAGGTCAGTGGCGGCGGCAAGGGCCGCGTCGGTTTCGGCCTTCAGGGCCAGGAGGTCGTCGGTCATGGGTCCTCGTCATATCGTTCGGATGCCACGCGAACGGGCAACCTGATTTCGCCGAACCTACTGGTGGCAGCGCATTGAGCGGGATCGACCGGATTGATGTTTCCGGCAGGCAACCCCATCTTCCAGACGACACCCCGCCCATTTCCCGCTCAGGGTATGGCGTGTTCGGCCGGTGGGCCTATAGGCACCGGGGAGGGTACGCGCAAGGACGGGCGGTTGACCGATTCCAACACAAGTTGCCAAACTGGCAATCAGCCGGATTGGAACGAATGAACGAAGCCGCAAACCTGCCGCAATTCGACAATCCGCCCGTTATCGAGGTGATGCACGGCGTTCGCTTTCGCCGTGTCAATTTCGATGTCACCCATTTCGGTCATTTCCACGACCAACTCAAGGATCGCTACCCCAGGGTTCAAACCGTCCCCCAGTTACCACCGGATCGGGAGTATTTTGGCGATCCACGCTTGTCGGGAATTCGCTTCGAAATACCTCTATTGGCGGAGTTGCCCCGCGCCTGGTTCGTATCGTCCGATGACACGATGCTCGTTCAGTTGCAGTCCGATCGGCTACTGCTCAATTGGCGGGCGGTGCCGGAAAAGGGCGAGTATCCCCACTTCGTGGCCATTTCCGCCGAGTTCCAGGAGGTTTTCGAGACCTTGATGGCGTTCACGAAGGCGAACGGCCTCGGGGCCCTGGAGATCGACCAGTGCGAAATGAGCTATATCAACCATATGGGAAAGTGGCCCCGTGATGCCGTCATGACACCACACGATTGGATCCGGGGTTGGTCGTCCGATCTTGGGCCTGAATGGTCGGGGGACGTGGAGGATTTTACGTCCATTGCCCGATTTGCCCTTAAGCGTCCCGACGGCCAGCAGTACGCCCGCGTCATTGCGAGCGTCTCAACCGTGGCGATCCCGCCGTCTCTCGAGCGATCATTGCAACTCGATGTGTCCGTGCGAGGGAACCCGGCGTCTGCCGATATCGATGGCATCTTGGCTTTTCATGAGATGGCGCACGACCAGATTGTGCGCGGCTTCACCGCGATCACAACGGAAAGCGCTCATCGTCAATGGAGGAGGAAGCAAGCATGAGCGTAAGCATAAGCGCGAACCGAATGCCAATCACCGATATGTGGTCACCCAGCGTGCGGGGATACATTAGTTCGAACGCGTTGTGGCAACAGCCGAACTCTATGCCCGGTGCATCGCTCGGCGCGACGACACCTCATCAGTGGTCTAAGATTAAGGATTTTCTGCTGGCCTTTAGTATCGGGCTTGATTGTGCCAAGGATATGGTGGCCGATGATGCCGCCGATCCACCCAACGCCCAGATTTGGGAGCACGCGATTGGCGCGATGGCTGATTTCGCTGGTTACGTTCCAGTTCCACTGGTGCTGCCTTTGCAACTTGGTGGAGTGAGCGTGGAGTGGCACGAACACGATATCGATCTCGAGATTCTGTTCCGCACGGATTCTTCACCTTACACAGTAATCGACGATGTGCGCGCTGAATGTTCGCCATTTCGGGGACGTGATCCGAACGTCATTCACGCAAGAAGGGCCCTGTCGTTTCTTGCGGCTAGATCGGCCTGAACGCCTATTCTATGCCGCCGTCGAATGTCGACACACCAGGGCAACGGATCGTTAATCCGTTGGAATGCGTTATACGTCGCGCTCAACGAAACAGGCAACAGGCGATGATCTTCGATCAGCGCCTGGGTTGCTTTCGACTCCCTCGGGCAGCATTCGAACCACGGTTACCTGAAAACAGACCCAACGCTAAACGGCATGATCGATATCTTTCGGTCAATATCGAATCGTCGCTCCTGAATGACGGTCTTCCGCTCGACTGGGCGTGTGATCATGACCGCTTCTACGCGGGAAAGTTATCGGTCGAGGCTGCAGAAGCCGTTGCCCTCACCGTGACCTGGGAGCCTGTGGAAGACGAAGAGCCGAAGAATCCGCACCATGGGGCCATCAACGGCCTCGTTGAAATGTTCTACCGCAATCAGGACGAATACAACGAAGCACTCGAAGCGTTGGCAAAAGCGTCCGTGGTATTGCCAGAGTGTTTGTCGGCACCTTGAAAAATGCCGCTGACGAAGTGGGCCGCCCAGCGTAGCAGCCCACCCGTCGATATCCCATGAGGCGAGGGTGCCTTACCCCAGCGCCGCGGCGACCTTCTGGCAGATCGCCTTAAACGACACCGGGTCGTCATAGGCGATGGCGGCCAGCACCTTGCGGTCCATCTCGATGCCCGCGAGTTTCAGGCCGGCGATGAACTTGCTGTAGATCAGCCCGTGTTCGCGGGTCGCGGCGTTGATGCGCTGGATCCAAAGGCCGCGGAAATCGCGCTTCTTGTTGCGCCGATCGCGGTAAGCATACTGGAGGGATTTCTCCAGCCGCTCGCGCGCGATACGGTAATTCGTTGAGGAGCGCCCGACGAAGCCCTTGGATTGCTCAAGGACCTTCTTGTGGCGGGCGTGGGTGGTGGTACCCCGTTTGACGCGTGCCATGCTCTATCGCCTCCCTTAACCCAAACCGTACGGTGCCCACTGCAGAACGGTCAGACCGTCGGCGTGGGTGAGCGTCTGGCTTCCGCGGTTGGACCGCTTGGCCTTCTGGGAACGGGCGGACAGGCAGTGGCGCTTCTTGCCAGGGCCAGCCATCACTTTGCCGGTCGCGGTGATCTTGAACCGCTTTTTGACCGACGACTTGGTCTTCATTTTGGGCATTTCGGTCTCCTTCTGAGGGGCGCGCTATCAACGGGGAGAATCCCCGGGAAGCACGCAGTCGCGGCCGGGCATGCCCATCCAGGCCCGGGCTCGCAGACTGAGGGGCGGGTCTATAGCGGGGGGAGTCCCCGTACGCAAGCGGGACCGCTGGCTTTCACCAGCGGTCCCGCCCGGCGTCCCGCGTGGGGAGGCTACTTCTTCATGACCTGACCGCGCAGCTCACCATCCTTGTTCGCGGCGGTGTGGAGGTTGAAGTACATCTTGCCGGCTGCCAGGTCGGTCGCCTGCGCGTCCGTCAGCGTGGCGTCGCCCTTCATCGGGCTGGTCATGGAACCGCTCAGCGGCACCAACGGGGGGGCATTGGCGCCGACCGCCGCTGGCCCATGGAAATGCGCAGCAGTGGCCGGCCCGGTCGTGCCCGTATAGGTCACCGTCCAGGACAGTTTCTTCGTCGTCGTGTCATAGGACGCATCGACGGCGCCGGTGCCCTTGGAGTCGTTCGCGGGTGATTCCATCTTTCCGGTCAGGTCGGCTTTGTAGGCGACCATTTCGGCGAACGCCGGCATCCCGGTGAACAGAAAGGCAGACAGTGCTGCCGCAGCGAGGGCCGGGCGGATCGGGTTCATGCGCATGGTGGTTTCCTTCCTAACAGGTTCGCGGGCAGTGCAGC
>JANXTL010000166.1 GCA_025352375.1 Acetobacteraceae bacterium
CTCCGCCGGATCTTCCGCCCCCGTTCCACCTTGTCCTCGATATACGCCGCGTCCCCCCAGCGGATCGCCCGAGCCATGGCCTGCGCGTCTTCCATGAAGCGTTGCAGCATTTCCAGCAGCGCCTCCCGGTTATTGAGAAAAATGTCCCGCCACATCACCGGATCCGAAGCCGCGATCCGGGTAAAATCCCGGAAGCCGGAGGCCGCGAAATTCACCACTTCCTGCGTAGTCTCGTTCCCCAGATCGTCCGCCGTCCCGCAAATCGTAAATGCAATCAAATGCGGCAGATGCGACACGACCGCCAGCACCCGATCGTGATGCGCCGCCTCCATCCGCTCCACCATCGATCCGCAGCGTCGCCACAGCTCGGCGACCTTCTCGACCGAGGCCTCATCCGTACCCGCGGGCGGGGTCAGCAACGTCCAGCGCCCCTCGAACAGCGTGGTAAAGCCGGCATCCGGCCCGGAGTATTCGGTCCCCGCCACCGGATGCGCCGGCACGAAATGCACCCCCGCCGGCACCAACGGCCCGATGTCGCGGATCACCGACTGCTTGGTCGACCCCACATCCGTCAGCACCGCCCCCGGCGCCAGGAAAGGCGCGATCCGCTCGGCCAACGCCGCGAAGGCCCCCACGGGGGCGCACAGCATGACGCAATCCGCGCCCTTCACCGCCTCGGCTGGGTCCAGTTCCGCGCGGTCGGCGAAGCCCAGCTGCATCGCCCGGTCGAGCGTCGCCTGAGTCCGCGCGTTGACCACGATTTCGCCGGCGATATCCCCGCGCTCCCGCGCGATACGGGCGACCGAGGACCCGATTAGCCCGATGCCCAGGAACGCAATTCGCTTGAACAATACATCAGCCATGATGGGTAAACGCGGTCAAACCTTCGACCAGCAGCCCGCACTCCTCGGCGGTGCCGATGGTGATGCGCAAACAATGCGACAGCCCATAGGCGCCGACCTTACGCACGATGATCCCCCGCGCCCGCAGGAACGCATCCGCCGCGTTCGCCTTTTCCACCGTCCCGAAATCGGCCAACACGAAGTTCCCCACGCTCGGCCAGACCTTGATTCCGGCGGCACGCAGGCCGTCGGTAAGTACAGCGCGGTATTGGGTGTTGTGGGCTTTACAGGCCTCCATCCAGCCCGGTTCGTCCAGCGCGGCGGTCGCCGCCGCCTGCCCCAGGACCGACACGTTGAACGTGCCCCTGACCCGGTTCAGCACGTCCACCACGGCCACCGGTGCGTAGCACCAGCCGATCCGCAACCCGCCGAGGCCGAACATTTTCGAGAACGTGCGGGTCATCACGGTGTTACCGCTGGCATCCACCAAATCCGCGCCGGCGTCGTAATCGTCCCGGTCCACATACTCCGCATACGCCGCGTCGATCACCAGCAGCACGTGCTCCGGCAGCCGAGACCGGAAGCGCGCCAGGTCGGCAGCCGAGACCATGGAGCCCGTGGGGTTATTGGGATTGGCGATGAACACCAGCCGGGTGGAAGGCGTCACCGCGGCCAGCATGGCGTCGAGGTCGGTGCAAAGGTCCCGCTCCGGCACCTTGATGACCTTACTGCCCGCATACACACCGGCAATTTCGTAAATGGTGAAACCGTGGGCGGACATGACGATGTCGCGACCGGGGCCGCCGTACGAATGGCAGAGCTGATACAGCAGGTCGTCCGATCCCGCACCGCAGACGATGCGCTGGGGGTCCAGGCCCCAGCGTTTGCCCAGCGCGGCCCGCAGCGCCTCACACCCGCCATCGGGGTAGCGGAAGGATTCCGTAATTGCCGCCTGAATTGCGGCCTGCGCAACGGGGGGCACGCCGAACGCGCCTTCGTTGGACGACAACTTGATCGTGCGATTGGCGCCGGCGATTGAGGACTCGCCTGCGACATACGGGTGAATATTCAGGATTTCCAAACGGGGCGAGGGGCCGGTGGTCATGGCGTTTCTCCCTGGATGGGTTCGGCATAAGACCCCAGCACCGCCGGCCGCCGAACGGTTTTGCCCAGTGCGACCAGCCGGGGATCGTCGTCGGTGAGGAATCCCGCGACCTCGACCAGCGCCCTCGCGGTCCCGGCGTCGCGGCGCAACAGGATCCGGCCCAGGCTGAGGCCGGCGCCCGTCAGTATCTGCGACAGGCGGTCGCGGCTGACGTCGTTGTCCAGCTCCACGACGAGGAACGACCGATCCGCGGCGCTGGCATCCGGTGCCGTCGCGGCGACGACCAACGCCTGCGCGCCTGACGCGCCCTCGGCCCAGAACGGCAGGCGGGCAATCACAAACAGGCGAGGGGTGCGATTGCCGAGCGTCGCCCACCAGTCGTCGCGGGTATGATCGGCGTCGGTCGGAAGCGGTAGCACAGCAACGGTAGCCAAGTCCGAGGACACGTCGTTCAGCGCCTGAGCCGGGCTGGTATGGACCCGCATCGCGGTCGCTGTGCCAAAATGCTCCCGCGCCAACGGCGTCAGCACCGATGCGGTCCCGCCCTCGCAAACGGCAACGGTGACTTTCGTTTGCATGCCGGTGGTGCCGGCCAGCAGTTCCCGCCACATGCGGAACAGGGTGCGCGGCGACAGGTTGCCGCTGTGCTGGGCGACCAGGCGACGGACGATATCGGCCTCCCGCCCCGGGCGGAACGCCGCAGGCTTGCCGGATCGCGCGACTTGCTCGACCACGCCGGAGCGTTCGATCAGCAATTTGTGGATAGTGTTGTCGATCCGGTCCAGCTCGGCGCGGAGCCTGGACAGGTCGGGAATAGCTTGCGTCCGCCAGTCATCCTCGGCGGTGGTAGCTTCGATATCGGATACGGAATTGGGCATCGGTTCGCCAGTTTTAAAGCCCGTTCCCATACCGGATGCCCGGCCCCCTGCAAACCCTGCCGATGGAACAAGGTTGCGAGCCGCTTGTCCTCGTCCTATGCAAATGCCGCCATGGATGAGATTTCCGCCCTCACCGACGTCGCGCATTCCCACGTCGTGTTCGACGATGGGATCGTGCTGGATTGCGGGGTGACCCTCGCGAGCCACACGGTGGCATTCCGCACGTATGGAACCCTGAACAGCGAGCGATCCAATGCAATTCTGGTCTGCCATGCTCTGACCGGGGATCAATACGTCGCCGAGAAAAGCCCCGTTACAGGCAAACCGGGTTGGTGGGATCAGGTCGTAGGACCGGGGCGGCCGGTCGATACAGGCCGATTCTTTGTGATTGGCGTGAACGTGCTAGGCGGCTGCATGGGCAGCACAGGCGCCCGCAGCCGGAAAGACGACGGATCGGGGGAGCCCTGGGGGACCGAATTTCCACCCATTACCATCCGCGACATGGTGCGGGCTCAGAAGCGCCTGATCGACCATCTGGGGATCGAGCGCTTGTTCGCGGTCATGGGCGGATCGATGGGCGGGATGCAGGCGCTGCAATGGGTGGCGACCTACCCCGACTCGGTCTTCGCCGCCCTGCCGATCGCGACGGCGGCGTACCACTCGGCGCAGAACATTGCCTTCAATGAGGTCGGGCGCCAGGCGATTTTCGCGGACCCGAACTGGAACAACGGCCAATACTGGCGCGACGGGCGGATCCCGGCGCGCGGACTGGCGGTCGCGCGGATGTGCGCCCACATCACGTATCTTTCCGAGGAAGCCCTGACCCGCAAATTCGGCCGCCGGCTGCAAGGTGCCCCAAAGGAAAGCGGCGAGGTGCTAAACCTGTTCGGCGACATGTTCGAGGTCGAGAGCTACCTGAGACATCAAGGCAGCACGTTCGTGCAACGTTTCGATGCTAACGCTTATCTCACCATAACCCGAGCCTGTGACTATTTCGATCTCGCGGCAGATTACGATGGCGATCTGGCGAACGCGTTCCGCGGCACCAGCACGCGGTTCCTGTTGGCGTCATTCTCCTCCGACTGGCTCTACCCCACCGCCGAGAGCCGCTCCATCGCTCGGGCGCTCAACCGAGCGGGGGCGAACGTATCGTTCGTGGAGTTTCCGACGGATAAGGGACATGACGCGTTCTTGCTGGAGGAGCCGGATTTTCACCGGACGCTGGCCGGGTTCCTGCGCGGGTGCGCGATGCACGCGGGGTTATGGGTCTAGAATCGCCCGCGCTAAACCATGGGACGCCTGCACCAACCGGTCGTCGTCGGTCCACAGGGCATCGCAGCGATGGTGTTGGGCGCAGGCCAGATGGAGGGCATCGGGTGTTTTCAGGCGGAAGCGCGCCCGCAGTTCCGCCGCTTGAAGATAAACCGCCTCCGGCATATCCAATGTGACAAAATCGCCGAAGGTCGCGGCGAATTCTTGCCGTAAGACCGAATCTCCACGCCGGATCGGCATCACCAGACACGCGCATTTGACCAAAGAAGAAATGGCGAAGTCCGATTCGGGGTGTTCGGACATGGCGATCTCCATGGTTTGTCCCCAACGCGGGTGTTGCTCGACCAGATAAATCAGCAAACACGCGTCGAGGTAAATCAGTCCCACGCGTTACGTTCCTCTTCGATCCCCACGTCGATCTCCTCCGCGGTACGCCGGGACGAGGGGGGTAGCGGATTCCGTTTGAGGCGCTCGAGAATCGCGGCGGCGCTTCCCACCCGAGCCGGCGGCGACGGCGGTTCTTGAGCCGGCACCAACCGCGCCACGGGTTTGCCGCGGTTGGCGATGACGACTTCCTCGCCGGCCTGAACGGCCCTGACGAGTTCGGAGAGCCGGTTCTTCGCCTCGAGTATGTTGACCTGCATGGGGTCGCTCCCAAATCCGTCTAATATAGCTAGCATGTGCAGGGAAACCTGGCTAGCTTGATCCCGCCGCCGCACCGTCGCACAAACGGCGCCATGACAACCCCGGCACGCCGATGACCGCCCCCGACCCTGTTCGCTTCGTCGCGAAGAACATGCGGCTGGACCTGGATCTGATCGCCCGCATGATCGCGCCCGGATCGCGCGTGCTGGATATCGGCTGCGGCGACGGGTCGCTGATTGACAAGCTTTTCCATGAGAAGGGCTGCGACGCTCGGGGAATCGAGATCGACATGGGGGAGGTGACCCATGCCGTGGCGCACGGGCTGCCGGTGATGCACGGGGATGCCGACACCGATCTGGCACACTACCCGGACGGGGCGTTCGACTATGTTGTGCTGTCCCGCACGCTTCAGGCCGTCGAGCAGCCGCGCGTCGTGCTGCGGCAGATGCTGCGGATCGGGACTCGGGCAGTCGTCAGCTTCCCCAATTTCGGCCATTGGCTGGTACGCTGGCAGTTGCTGAGCACCGGACGGATGCCGATGACCTCCACCTGGTCTCGGCCCTGGCACGAGACGCCTAATATTCATCCATGCACCATTCGTGACTTTTTCGACCTGTGCGAGGACGACGGTTACGTGGTCGAGACCTGGCTGGCCGTTGATGACGCCGGGCAGCGCGGGCCGTGGCGGCGGTTCCCTCGGCTGGCGAATTTGTTCGGGGAGCAAGGGTTGTTCGTGCTGCGGCGGGCGTAATGCTGGGGGGGTCCGATCAATGGATGGTTCCCGGGCGATGGGGTGCCGGCTCACGGTGTATGGGGTGTTGTGTGGTTTGAGCGGCGTTTCGGGCGCACGTCCCATCGCAAGCATGTCCGAGCCGCGACCCCCCGCCCGCATCTGACCGCGATCGATCCGTGGGATCGGAAGAGCGGCGCTTCGGCATCGGCTGCTGCTCAGGGTGCTAGAGCGTGATCGCCTGAGGTTGACTTCAACCTCGGGCGATCACGCTCTAGCCGTCCGCACACCCAATCGCCCGAACCGGGTATCCGGCAACATGGCGATCCCCTGACACAAACGCGGCATCCTCCACGATCGCCTGCGCCATCAGCAAATGGTCGAACGGATCCCGGTGATGCTTCGGCAATCCCATCAGCGTCAGTAGATGCGAGATCCCGATCCCGACGAGTGTTAATCCCTCCCGCTCGATAACGCCCGCGATCTCCCCGACATCGGCCTCCAACTTACCGACGCGAACTTTCACCGCGATTTCCCATAGTGATACGACACTGACCAGGACATCGTTTCCAGGATCCTCGATCAGCGCACGGGCGCGCGCGCCGAGCTGCTTGTCGTCGCTCAACCACCAGAGCAAGGCATGGGTATCGAGCAGCAGCTTCACGCGTCGCTACCCTCCATCGCCGCCAGTACATCCGGCGGAAGCGTGTCGAAGTCGGGCGCCATTCGGATCTTGCCGCGTAATGTGCCGGGCCGGCGGCGGGGACGTTCCGCAGTCGGCGGCGGCCCGAGTTCCGCGACCACCTGGTCGCGCGACATGACAAGGAATGACGCGCCTTGCCGAGCTTGCCGCAGGTACTCGGTCAGGTTACCCCGAAATTCCCGCACACCGACCCGTTGGGGCGGTGCTGCCTTGTTGTCTTGCGCGGGCGCAGCCATGGCCTACTCCTATGCGAACACAATCTGTGTACGCAAAAATGGCCAGAACGTCAATGTTCATCGAACGGCCTACGATCGCCGATTTGTGCCGAAGGGGACCCTCGGGGTGCGCCCGAGGGTGACGGTGGGCGAGGGGATAGAGCCAGTCGGCCCGTCAAGCCGACATCTGGATCGGCGGCTCCACATCGTCGGGGATCGGGCACACGTACGGCGTCCGGGTAACCCGCGCCTGATGGTCCGCCTTGGCCCGAGCCAGCAGAGTCTCATCGTGCAGCACGTCCAGCGCGGTGCCGGCCATCACCTTGGCCACGTGCACCATGCCCTTGTGTGCTGCCGGCAGCTTGCCTTGCGCTGTCAGTTGCCACGAATGCCCCGGCGTGCCGATCGCGTAGACCGACCCGCGCGCCTGCACCGTCGGCACTGCCCAGCTGACGTCGCCCACATCGGTCGAGCCCATCATCGGCGCGGTTTTGGCATCCAGCGGCACGATTTCGTTGCACAGCTCGACGCCCGGCTTGTACGGCATGCCGGCGCGGCGGTAGGAGCTTTCGATGTCTTCCTCCGACAATGTCGCCTGGAACTCGGCCGCCCGGGCGCGATCCAGATCGTCGTAGGGCGGCGCGCCGAGGCGGGCCAGATTGTCGTGCAGCGCCTTTTCCAGCGGGGTGTTGCCCAGCAGGTTGGACACAGCGCTGATCGTCTGCATTTTCACCGATGTTTCGGTCATTAGCGCCGCGCCCTCGGCGATCTTTTTCACGCGGCCGATCAACTGATTCAGATCGGGAAGGTTCCGAGAACGAACCAAATACCGCACCTTGGCGAAGGCCTGCACCACGTTGGGCGCGATGCCGCCGGCATCCAGAATGGCGGAGTGAACCCGCGCATCGGACGGCATGTGCTCGCGCATGTAGTTCACGCCGACGCTCATGAGTTCGACGGCGTCCAGCGCGCTCCGTCCCAGATGCGGCGATGCCGCGGCATGCGAGGCTCGGCCCGTGAACGAGAAATCGATGCGGGTATTGGCCAGCGACGCAGGTTCCCACACGCCGGAGAACGACGACGGATGCCAGGAAATCGCGATGTCCACGTCGTCGAAAGCGCCAGCACGGACCATGAAGCCTTTGGCGGCGCCGCCTTCCTCGGCCGGGCAGCCGTAGTAGCGCACACGGCCCTTCAGCCCGTTTTCGGCGAGGTATTCCTTCACCGCCGTGGCCGCCAGCAAGGACGCGGAACCCAGCAGATTATGCCCGCAGCCGTGGCCGTAGCCCAACCCGGGCAAAGGCCGCTGTTCCGCGATACCGGCTTCCTGCGACAGGCCCGGCAGGGCATCGTATTCGCCGAGGATCGCGATCACCGGCCCACCTTCGCCGGCCTCACCGATGACGGCGGTGGGAATACCGGCGACGTTTTTGGTCACGCGGAAGCCCTGGGCCTCCAGCATCGCGGTATGCTCCGCGCAGGACTGGAATTCGCCGTAGCAGAGCTCCGGGGTTTCCCACACGCGGTCCGACAGGGCGATGAATTCGGCCTGATGGGCGTCGATCTTACGCCAGATTTCATCGCTATTGCGCATCTTGGGACCCCTTATGGCGAAAGCAGGTGGTCAGATGGTCGTCGACCATCCCCGTCGCCTGCATGAACGCGTAGCATATGGTGGAGCCCACGAAACGGAAGCCTTTCTTGCGAAGGACCTTGCTCATCAGGTCCGACGCGGGGGTCGTCGCGGGCACCTGGGACCGGTCGGTCCAGCGGTTCACCAACGGCGCGCCGGGTACCATCGACCACAGGAAGTCGTTCAGTCTACCCACCGACAGCGCGGCACGCGCGTTGTCTCGCACCGAATATACCTTCAGGCGGTTGCGGATCAGTCCTGCGTTGGCCAGCAGCGCCTCCAGCTCGGCGTCCGCCATTGCCGCCACCCGAGCAATAGCGAACCCATGATACGATTGCCGATAAGCGTCGCGTCGCATCAGGACGGTGCGCCAGGACAAGCCGGCCTGGGCGCCCTCGAGTGTCAGCATCTCGAACAATTTATTGTCGTCGTGTTCGGGGATGCCCCACTCGGTGTCGTGGTAGGCCTGCATCGTGGCATCGTCGCCCTCCGCCCAGGCGCAGCGGCCAATTGTTGGTGCGTCCATCCTCGTCTCCCGATAACCTGCGGCATCGTCGCGCGTGCCGGATCGGGAGGTCCAACCTGGCGTTCGAGGATTTGGGCTGCGCCGACTTGCTGTGACCCCAAAACAACGCGGGGACCCCAAAACAACGCGGGCCTCGGGGTTACCCCCGAAGCCCGCACATTGTTGTATGACTGTCCGATATCGGACCGGGGTAATCTACGCCGTCGCGTTCGCGCCGGCGATCCGAGCCACGATATGGGACGCCATGGAACAATGAGACACAGGATCACCTCCTTTCTGTTGGTTGAACACGGGCGGGAGTGTGACGTGGTTTTCCGGCGTCGCGCAAGCGATTCCCGAGCGAATTATGCCGGAGCGGCCGTTTTTTCGCGCCTTCTGTGCCAGGCCTCCATCAATTGCAGCACGGTGGCGGCGGTTTCCTCGATGGACCGGCGGGTGACGTCGATCACCGGCCAGCCATGGCTGGTGCAAAGGCGACGGGCCCAGAGCAGTTCTTTCTTCACGGCGTCCTCGTCCACGTACTCGGTGCCGCCCTGGCGAGCGAACCCGGCCTGCCCGCCGGCGCCGATCAATCGCAGCCGGTGGCGGCGGATTTCGACCAGCGCGGTGTCTTCCAGGGTCAGGCCGATGACCGGGCAGTTCGGGTTGGTCAGGCCCGGGACCTCCGGCAATCCGGGGACAAGCGGCACGTTGGCGGCCTTGATGCCGCGGTTCGCCAGATAGAAGCAGGTGGGGGTCTTGGAACTGCGGGACACGCCGACCAGGATCACATCGGCCTCGGCGAGGTTGGTGTGAGCCTGCCCGTCGTCGTGTGCCAGGACGTAGTGCATGGCGTCGATGCGTTTGAAGTAATCCATGTTCATGACGTACTGCTGACCGGGGCGCGCGGTCGCTTTTTCCCCGATATACTCGGCCAGCATGGTCAAGACGGGGTCGAGCACGTTCACGATCGGCAGGTTCAGCTGCTGGCAGGTCTTCTCCAGCTCCGCCCGCAAGCCCTGATCGACGATCGTGGACAGCACCGGGCCGGGTTCGGCCTCGATACCCTCAATGACGCGGTGCAACTGGAAGCGGCTGCGGATCATGTTCCAGCGGTGGTGGGTGACGTCGGCGTGCTTGAACTGCACGATCGTGGCCCTGGCCATCGTGTTCAGGGTTTCCCCGGTGGCGTCGGATACCAGATGCAGATTGACCTTGTGCATATCGTCCATGCGGCGGAGCCTATCCCCCTGCCTAAACCTGTCAACGAGGGTTACACTGCCCCCACAACCGAGGGAGTCCGCCATGACGTACGTCGCCCCCAACTCCGTGCAGGCACGGGATATCGCCAGCATCGTGCATCCGCAGACCAATCTGGTCACGCATATGACCGAGGGCCCCCTGGTGATCGGCAGCGGCCAGGGCTGCTTCGTCACCGACGACAGCGGCAAGGAATATCTCGATGCCGCCGCCGGGCTGTGGTGCGCGTCGCTCGGCTACGCGTCCGAACGGTTGGCGCGCGTGGCTTACGAGCAGATGCGCAAGCTCGGATACTACCATCTGTATCGCGGCACCACGAACGACAACAGTGTGGATCTGGCGGAAAAGCTACTGTCCATCGCTCCGGTGCCGATGAGCAAGGTATTATTCCAGTGCTCGGGGTCGGAGGCGAACGACACCGCGATCAAGCTGGTATGGTATTACCATGCGGCGATCGGCAAGCCGGGGAAGAGAAAAATAATCGGGCGGAAGATGGGGTATCATGGGAGCACCGGCACCTCGATCAGTGCATCGGGAAAGGCCGACATGCACGCCGATTTCGGTCTGCCTTACCCCGGTTTCTTCCATACCGAATACCCGCACTATTACCGGGAGCACCATGAGGGTGAGAGCGAGGAGCAATACTCGACCCGTTTGGCCGCGGCATTTGAAGACATGATTCTGCGCGAGGGACCCGACACCGTCGGCGCCTTCATCGGCGAACCCGTCATGGGCGCCGGCGGCGGCCTGCCCCCGCCTCGGACATATTGGGACAAGATGCAGGCGGTCATCCGCAAATACCACCTGTTGTTCATCGCCGATGAGGTGATCTGTGGGTTCGGCCGCACCGGCAACATGTGGGGCAGCCAGACGTACGACCTACAGCCGGACATGATCTCCTGCGCCAAGGCTTTGTCGGCGGGGATGCAGCCGATCTCGGCCACGCTGATCAACCAGCGCGTGTTCGAGGCGATGCTGGACGAAAGCCGCAAGCTGGGCAATTTCGCGCACGGCTTTACCTATGCCGGGCACCCGGTGACCACGGCGGTTGCGATGGAGACGCTGCGTATTTACGACGAGATGGACATGATCGGGCACGTCCAGCGGGTCGGACCGTATATGCAAGAAGCGTTGGGCCGGCTGATCGACCACCCCTTGGTTGGGGAGGTCCGGGGCATCGGCATGATCGTCGGCATCGAACTGGTCGCGGACAAAGAAACCCGAGCGCTGTTCGATCCGGCGCGTAAGGTTGGAGCGACGGTGGATAAATATGCGCGGGAGCACGGGTTGATCTGCCGCCTGATCGGCGACCGGGTCGCGTTCTCCCCGCCGCTGATTATTACGGAGGCGGAGGTCGATCAGGTTGCGGCGCGGTTGAAACTGGCGTTGGACGATACCTGGGCGGAGGTGCGGGGGCACTGAGCGCCGTCAGATCGGGTAGAACCGCCCGCCCGCCACCAACTGCTGGCGCCAGTCGTTGGAGCGGACCAACAATCTGCTCTACGACTTCTCCCAGACCACCATTCCCACCGACACGCTGGACGACGATTACCTGGCGCTGCCGGGCCTCTTTGGGGCTTCCGTCACGGCGATGATGCTGGCCTACCCTGCGCTGACGCATGTGGTGAAGATGTGGTTCGTGCGCCGTTGGGGGATGTAGACGCCGGCCATGGCGCACCCTCGACCGCCCGCCTAAGATCGTAACACTGCGGGACCCCAGGACGTGGGGACGGGAGAGAGACAAACCCTATGCCGGATCGCTGCCAAAGCCGTTTCCCGAACGCCAGGTTTCTGC
>JANXTL010000188.1 GCA_025352375.1 Acetobacteraceae bacterium
AATCGAATCGATCATGCGGATCGGACAGGGCCTAAGCTCTTGTTTTGAACGGCAACTTTGCCGGCGTGCTGACGCACTTATTTGCCGGCGTTGCCTTAGGTGTAGGTAGGTCAGTATCTGCGCTTCATGCACCGAGGCGAGTTTATCGACGGCGGATTCAAGTTCTGGGACGAACACCCCCAGAGCCACCCCGCCAGCCGCCGCCGCCCGCCAGATTGTAGGTCCCCCCATCCAGATAGGCGTTGCGGTTGTCAGCGGGGCCGTAGCCCTACACAATCCCGGCACACGCCCACCTAGGAACGCCCATGTCCGAAACCGACGAACGCTTGGTCCTGTGTGCTGTCGCCAGGCGGGTCGCCTCGGTTACGCTGAACCGCCCGTCCCGGATCGAGGGGCATTGAGCATGCCGCAGGAACTTTTGGATCGGGACGGCCCCGAGACCGTCCGCGTCACGGAATCCGAGGCGCGGGCCATCGGCGAAGGCGCGCTGCGGCGCATTGGCTACTCCGCCGAGGATGCAACGATTGTCGTCGACCAATTGGTGGACAATGCCCTGTGCGGCTACCGCTTCGCGAGCCTGCCGCGCATCCTGACCATAGCGGCCGACCGGCGCACCTATGAAGAACGCGAGCCGGTCCGGATCGTGCGGGAAACGCCGTCGTCCGCATTGGTCGATGGCGGCAATCAGGTGGGCTACATCGCGGCGTTCCGAGGCGCCGAAATCGCGGCGGCCAAGGCCAAGGCAACAGGCATTGCCATGGTGGGCGTCTACAACAGCTTCTACAGCGGCCGGAACGCGTTCTTCGTCGAGCACATCGTGAAACAAGGCCTGGTGGCGATCCATTCCTCCAGCGCCAAACCGCATGTTTTGCCGCCGGGCGGCGCCGCGCCCGCTTTGGGAACGAACCCGTTCTGCGTCGGTTTCCCCTCGGCGAAGGGCCCAGTAATTTACGACATCGGCACGGCATCCGTGATGTGGGGAGAGGTGTTGTTGATGGCACGCCTCGGCCATCCATTGCCGGAAGGCACAGGCTTCGACAAGGACGGCAAACCCACCACCGATGCCGCTAAAGCGGCCGAGGGCGGGGTATCCGCGTTCGGCGGCCATAAGGGGTTCGGTCTGTCGTTCGCGGTGCAGGCACTGGGCCTGCTGGCGGGCGCGGCCCTGACCAGCGGCAACGTCGCCGATTACGGTTTTCTGTTCATTGCCATGGACCCCGCCGCGATGCTGGGACCGGACCAATTCGAACAGCAAATGACGGCGTTGGTGGAGCGGGTGAAGGCGACCCCCAGACAGCCGGGCGTGGACGAAATCCGCATCCCGTCGGAGCGCGCCTTCCGCGAACGCGAACGCCGCCGTGTCGAAGGGATCGTCCTGGATCGCGCGGTGGTGGACGCGCTGAACGCGCTGTAGCGCCCCGCTCACAGCGCAACCCAGCAATCCCCAGGGGAAATGGGCGTCATATGACGGTCGCCATTGCCAAGCACTGCCGTCTCATGCTTCTACGCGCGCCTCTCCAGAAAGCGAGTTCCATGTCCGAGTACGTTTCCGGCCGTCATTTCTTGCAGACCCCTGGGCCGACCAACCTGCCCGAACGTGTCCTGCGCGCCATGAATGGGAATGCCATCAACCACCGAGGTCCGGAATTCGGCGCCCTCGGTCTGACAGTGATCGGCAAGCTGCGGCAGGTCTTCGCAACCGCTGGCATCGTCGGCGTGTTCCCGTCCTCGGGCACGGGCGCGTGGGAATCCTCGCTGGTGAACACGCTGTCGCCCGGCGACCGGGTCCTGATTACCCGCACCGGCCAGTTCGCACATTTGTGGGAACAGATGGCGACGAAGCTGGGCCTGGACGTGGTGGCGCTGGACACCGACTGGCGCCGCGGCGCCGACCCGGCAGCGATCGCCGCCGTGCTGGCCGACGATCGTGAGCACCGGATCAAGGCGGTGTGCGTCGTGCACTCCGAGACCTCCACCAGCTGCATGACCAGCGTTCCGGCCGTCCGCGCGGTGATGGACAAGACTGGGCATCCAGCGATGCTGATGGTGGATGCGATTTCTTCGCTCGCTTGTGCCGATTACCGGCATGACGAGTGGAAGGTCGACGTGACCATCGCCGGCTCGCAAAAGGGCCTGATGACCCCGCCGGGCCTGTCATTCGTTGCGATCTCCGACAAGGCGCTGGCGCGTGCCGCAGCCGGTTCCGCCCGCAGCTACTGGGATTGGGCGCCGCTGGTGGCGTCCAACAAAACCGGCTTCTTCCCCTACACGCCGTCGGTCAACCTGTTGTACGGCCTGAACGCCGCCCTCGACATGCTGCTGGAAGAGGGCCTGACCAACGTTTACGCCCGCCACGAGCGCTACGCCGAGGCGACCCGTCGCACCGTCCGCGCCTGGGGGCTCGATCTCCAGTGCGCCGATCCCACCGCCTATAACCCCGGCGTGACGGCGATCCGCGTGCCGGACGGCCACAACGCGGACAATCTGCGCAATGTCATCCTGGCCAAGTACAACATGAGCCTGGGTAACGGCCTCGGCCCCATCGAGGGCAAAGTGTTCCGGATCGGCCATATGGGCGACCTAAGTCCGTTGCAGCTGATGGGCACGCTGAGCGGTGTCGAGATGGGCCTGCGGGTTGCCGGTATTCCGCACAAGTCGGGCGGCGTGCAGGCGGCGATCGAGTATCTGTCCGGCAACGCCGGCTAGCGTTCCAGCCTCTTAGAGCATGATTGTTTGAGGTTGCACGCGATCTCGGCGTTCGATCATGGTCTAAGCCTTTGTTTGAGAGGGTGATTCACGCCCGAGGTTGAAGTCAACCTCAGGCGATCACGCTCTAGTTGTGTGATCGCGGTGCTTGTCACCGGGATCAATCGCGGCAGGTGTGCCGATCCTGATCCCGGCCTGCGCCGGGATGACACGTTGGAATTGTCGGCGTGCAGGCGGAGCGCGGTACCCTCCGTGCCAATGAAGATGAGACATCTACCCCCCGGGCGTTTAGACCCTGAGGTGCTGAAGGATCGTCTTTCCCATGCCCAT
>JANXTL010000234.1 GCA_025352375.1 Acetobacteraceae bacterium
GCGAGACCGCTCGTTTGAGGGTTCAGCGGGGAAGCAGCGGTCCTGCTGTCTGGTGCGCGTGTCGTTGCCCTTGGTCGGTCGGGTGAAGCAGGCGGAGGCCATTTCGCGGTCTTATGCGCTGGCTTCGTTGGAGAACGGGGCGGTGGCGGATCCGGGTTATGCACGGGGCTTGCGCACGCGAAAGGCCGCGTGTTATCAATGGGTTGTATTTTTATGCGTAAGTGTTGATATATGCAATGACCGAGTTGGATGGGAAACGCGTTTCTCAGGCGATCCATGTTGCTGCGACGCTCGGAATTGCGGACCTCCTAAAGGAGGGAGCGCGCTCCAGCAACGACTTGGCGGCGGCGACCAATTCCCATCCGGGAACACTTTATCGCTTGCTGCGCGCCCTTGCAGCCGCCGGGTTATTCCATGAGCACGGCGACAAATCGTTCTCTGTTTCACCGCTCGGCGAGTGTCTTTACTCTGACGCCGAACAACCGGTCGAGCCATACGCAACCTTTGTTGGGCGCCCTCATTAATGGCAGGCGTGGGGTGCTCTGCTTCACAGTGTGAGGACCGGGGAAAACGCCTATCTTCATGTCCATGGCGTCAGTCTGTGGGAATACCTCACTGAGCACCCTGAAGAAACAAGATTCTTCAATCGCGGTATGACCGGCAACTCCCAAGGCCTCGCGGAGGCTATCACGGCGGCATACGATTTTTCGGCCTTTGGCAGAGTCGTGGACGTGGGCGGGGGTCAAGGTGCGATACTTGCCAGGATTCTTGCGGCACATGGGACCATGCGTGGGATCCTGTTTGACCAGCCGGACGTTGTGGCCCAGGCGGGGCCATTGTCCCGCGACAATCAAGATGGGAATGCGCGACGATCAGGATGGGAATCTCGTTGCGGGGCTTTCGGCGTAGGGAGGGCGTAGCCCGACCGAAGGCGACAGCCCCGCGGCAATTTCCCTGAGGCCCCTCCGGGGGAGCGGATCGTCTGGTGATCAAGACCGGCCGGATGCCTGAACGGACCTTCTTCCCGAAGGGATCCGTCCCAGTGCCCGGCCGCCACGTCACCGATCACCAGATGCGGCTCTACATGAAGTTCCGGAAAATCGATGGCGCGCTCGTCGCGGCGGCCAAAGCATCGATCAGCGCCAGCACGGCGTATCGTCTTGAGCATGACCGCCAGCTCCGGTCACACAAAGAGCAAACACGAACCCGTCGCCGCCCCGACCCGCTCGCCGCATTCTTCGACGCCGAGGTGGTCCCGATGCTGAAGGCGGCACCGGAGCTTCGCGTCATCGCGATCTTCGAAGAGATGAAGCGCCGCCATGTCGATCTGGCCGAAGGGGTCCGGCGCACCCTGGAGCGCCGCATCCGATCCTGGCGAGCGCTGCATGGCGCAAACCAGGAGGTCATCTTCCGTCAGGTCCATGAGCCTGGCCGGATGGGCCTGTCGGACTTCACCGACCTGGCCGAACTGGGCGTCACCATCGCCGGCAGCCCGCTGGATCACCGGCTGTATCACTTCCGGCTGGCTTATTCGGGCTTCGAGCATGCCCATGTGATCCTTGGCGGCGAAAGCTTCGTCGCTTTGGCCGAGGGTCTGCAAAACGCGCTGTGGGCCGCCGGTGGTGCGCCGCGCGAACATCGCAGCGACAGCCTTTCGGCGGCTTTCCGCAATCTGGCCAAAGACGCGCGCGAGGATCTGACCCGGCGCTATGACGCGCTGTGCGCCGATTACGGCATGGAGCCAACCCGGAACAATCGCGGCGTCGCGCATGAGAACGGCGCGATCGAAGGTCCGCACGGCCATCTGAAGAATGCCGTCAGAGATGCGTTACTGCTGCGTGGAACGGACGACTTCGCCGATCTCATCGCCTACCGCCGCTTTATCGACGAGATCGTCAGCCGCCAGAACGCCCGGCATACCAAACGCATCGAGGCCGAACGGCCCACGCTTCAGGCGTTACCTGGGCAGCGGAGCCCGGATTATGAGGAGACGATCGTCACCGTGACCTCTTCGGGTGGCTTCCTGCTCAAAAAGGTCTTCTACACGGTGCCCTCGCGGCTTATCGGGCATCGGCTGCGGGCCCGGCTTTACGATGACCGCCGCGATCTGTTCATCGGCGGCACGCCTCTCATGACCCTGACACGCGGGCGGTCCACCACCTCGGGCAAGCACGGCCACGTCGTCGATTATCGCCATGTCATCCACGCGCTGCGCCGCAAACCGATGGCGCTGCTCAATCTCGTTTACCGTGACCAGTTGTTCCCGCGTCACGCCTACCGGCTGACCTTCGAGTGGCTGCTGGAGAAGATTGGCGAAAAACCCGCCTGCCAGTTGATGGTCGAGCTCCTGGCCCTCGCGCACGACCGGGGTTGCGAGGCCGAACTCGCCACCATCCTCGAAGTGGGTCTCGCGGCGGATGAACTGCCCGACATGGCGATTTTGCGCGAACGTTTCGCACCTGACCCGGCCACGCTGCCAGATTCATCCGTACTCCTTACCCCACTGGCTGATTACGAGGCGCTTCTCGGTGGCGAAACGGGAGAGGTCTCATGACCCAGAACATCGACAGCGCCCGGCTGACCCTGCTTCTCAACGATCTCCGGCTGCCCGCGTTCAAACAGGGCTGGCCGGCCTTCGCCGAGCGGGCGGACAAGGAAGGCTGGCCCGCCGCGCGCTTCCTCGCCGCGTTGGCCGAACACGAGGTCGCCGAGCGCGACCGCCGCCGCATCGAACGCCATCTCGCCGACGCGCGGTTGCCGCCTGGAAAAACCCTCGACGGCTTTGAGTTCGAGGCGGTGCCGATGATCTCCAAAGCCCATGTCACAGCGATCTGCGCCGGGGACGGCTGGATCGACCAGGGGGCCAACCTGATTTTGCTCGGCGGCCCCGGCGGCGGGAAAACCCATCTCGCGTCCGCCATCGGCATGGCGCTGGTCGAAAACGGCTGGCGTGTACTGTTCACCCGCACGTCCGATCTGGTGCAGAAACTCCAGGTCGCGCGGCGCGAACTGGCACTTGAGGCGGCCATCGCGAGGCTCGACCGGTTCCATCTGCTGATTCTCGACGATCTTGCTTACGTCAGCAAAAATCAGGCGGAAACCTCGGTTCTCTTTGAACTCATCAGCGCACGGTACGAACGCCGGTCAACGCTCATCACCGCCAATCAGCCGTTTGGAGAATGGGGGAAAATCTTCCCGGACCCGGCCATGACGCTCGCCGCCGTCGATCGGCTCGTTCATCACGCCACGATCTTCGAAATGAACGTCGAGAGTTACCGGCGGCGCGCGGCATTGGAGCGAAAACAGAAGCGACCAGGACGGCCGCCCGGGCGCGCGACAATCAACGACGCGGCCAATTTGTCGCGCCCCGACAATCAAACTCAAACTTAACGCTTGCCAGCGACATTCAACCCGGACATGATGACTTCGTCGCGATTACCAAACGTCATCCTGATTGTCGCTGATAACCATCCAGATTGTCGCGCTACAGCAGGTGTCTCCCAGCTCGCTACTCCCCGAAAGCTCACCCTGTAAGGTGTAGGTGCCACAATCCAGCGCAATCGCAACGGAGGGTAGCAAATGTTGCCCCGATGTCAAGGCAGCACCCACCTCGTGGTCTATCGGCACAGTGACCGTGAGGCGTCCGCCCGAGTAACATGGATACTACGTCCCCCGCCCTGCACAGGTTCTCAGCGATGCGACCAACCTTTGATAGAAATCGTCCAATGGCAAAAATCGGAACTTCGGCCGAAGGCGATAAGTGGAACATCTCTTGTCGAGCAAACGCCTTTTATCCAAAGTGCGAACTTCGGCGCCCTCTGAGTGAGAAGATGAGTGTCAGATTTCCACCCAATTCCGTCAATGGCTTCTCGTATCGGTATGCTCGCCTCGGCGACTCCAGCCGGGTTAGCTGAACGTCTTATATGGGCGTAAAGTGGGTAACTGCGCGGGCAGCATTCAACTGAGACCTACGACCTAGCTGCTTACGGGGGTCGGAACGCTCGTCGTCGAACCCGGGTAGCAAAGCCAGCGAACCCAGCGACCGTCCCTCACCCGCGAGGATCATGGCCCCCGCCCAAGACCCCGGCCCTGCCACCCATCACCCCCTCACCGGCAACTCCACGACCCCGGACCCCAACACCGACAGCTCATCGGTCTGAGTCCGAGCCTCCTGGGTGATTTCAACCAGATGCCGGCCGTCCTCGACGTATTTCCGCACCACCTTCGCCGAGAAAAACAGCGCGTCGCCCTCCGGGTTATGCCGGCGGATCTTGCAGCTTGCCTTGCGCAGAAAGCCCGCATCCCCCATCCAGTTGGTCAACTGGTGCGTCAGCCAGGAACACCGTTCCGGCCCGTAATCGTACGCCCCCGGCGCCCCCACCATCAGCGCGAATTCCGGTTCCCAATGCACTCGCTCGGGGCAATCCGGAATACCGAAACGATTTGCGATCCCCAACCCGGGATGCGCATGGATTTGTTTCCACGCCAGCTTGTTGGCGCGAATATATAACCCGCCCCAACCTTGAGCATAGGCGATAAACCCCGTCACGGTCATCGGACCTTTGACCATGGTGGGCAGGGCCTCGCCTTCCGTTACGTCCTCCCAATACCGAGGCGTCGCACCGCGAATCGTTTCGTCATGATAGTGGCGGTAAATGTCGGCCAGTTCCTGTTCCGTATAGCGCTGCTGCGGGCGGGCTTTGACCTCGGTGTATTTGGTGCCGGTTTCCCGAGCGAGGTCGCGGTCGGTGCGGAAGCACCAGCTATCGGCCTCGGCAACCTTGTCGCCGTGCTGGTTGAAGAACGCGACGTGGTAAATCTGCTGAATCGCGCGGCCCGCGAACTTGGTTTCGTGCTCGATCAGGTCTTTCAGCTTGGCTTCGGTGGTGATTTCGTCGTTGCGCAGCACGGGTTTGTGCCAGGTCCAGTCGGCGCCGGCCCACATGGCATGTACGCCCGGCAGCCCGCCAACATAGCCCGAGACAATGCGGCTGGTGGCGAACAGGAAGCTGGGCAGCGCGACGACGGTGCCGAAGGAGGTTTTCGATGCATACGAGGGATCGCACCACAGCGGGTTATCGTCGCCGATGCCATGCGCGTAATGGCGGATATTGTCGCGCGTCGCCTCATGGCACCACGGCTCCAACGTATTCTCGATCGGCACGCCGATGCGCCCTCGCAACGCGTCCATGCCCTGATTGGTGATTTTCGGGAATTTCACGTCGGTCATAAGGCTGCCTCTCGGTCGCGCAGTGTTTTGCGGTTCACTTTGCCCGCTGGGGTTTTTGGCAGCTCGTCCATAAACTGCACGATGCGGGGATATTCGTGCTGGCTGAGCCGGGCGCGGACGAACGACTGAATATCCTCGGCCAATCCATCGTGAACCCGATCGACAACGATGAATGCTTTGATGACCTGGCCGCGCAACGCATCCGGCACGCCGATGACCGCGGCTTCGCGCACGGCGGGATGTTTCAGCAGCGCGTCCTCGACCTCGGTCGCGCCAATGGTCCAGCCCGCGGAGATAATCGCGTCGTCTGCTCGGCCACCGTGCCAGAAATAACCGTCGGCATCGACGCGCCCGCGATCCTTGGTGGGGAACCAGGCATTGTGGCGCCAGACTTTTATTTCTCCAGTGCCGGATTCCGTTCCGTCGGGGCCGATGACCGCCACTTTGACGCCAGGCACAGGTTTGCCGAGGGAGCCCGGGCGGCCGGGGAAATCTTCGGCCCCGGGGTAGTCAGCGAGGATCACCCCAACCTCCGTGGTGCCGTACATGCTGCACAGGCGTGTGCCAAACACGGCGTCGGTCCAGGCGAGCGTATCGCTGTCGACCGGCTCCCCGGTGAACGACATTTTCCGAATCGCGTAAGTATACCGTTCCACCGCGCCGCTGTTCTTCATCATGCGATAATGCGTCGCCGCCGCCGACAGGTTGGTGATCCCAAAGCCGGAAATCGCCTTCAGCAACAACACCGGATCGAACCGGCCCGAGAACGTACCCGTCTCGACCCCCAACCCGAGCGGCGCGAGGGTGCCGTGCCAAAGCCCGTGCCCCCAGGCGGGGGAGGACGGGCAGAAAAACCGGTCCCCCGGCCGCACGCCGGTTCCGTACAACGCCGCATTGGCCACGACCACCACGGCGCGATGGGTGTGCTTGATCGCCGCCGGCAAATCGCGCGTGGTGCCCGATGTATATTGATACATCGCCATATCGTCGGCGCGCGTTTCCACCGCGAAGCGTTCAGAAAAATCCCGCAACCCCGCCATGAACGCGTCGTCCGTCACGACGGTTTCGGTGCGGTCCAGCGGTCCCGTCGAGGCAGATTTTTCCGCATTGGTCAGCAGCAACCGCGGCGAACAATCGTCCACCCGCAGCCGCACCCCGTCCGGCCCGAACAAGGTGAACAGCGGCACCGCCACCGCGCCGGCCTTCATCGCGCCGAACAAGGCAGCGTAGAAGGGCAGAGACGGTTCCAGCATGATGGCCACGCGGTCGCCGGGCTCGATACCCCGCCGCCGCAGCCAATGGGCGAAACGGGACGACCAGGCGGACAACTGGTGAAAGCCTATTTCCTCGGTGGTGCCGTCCCCATACGCGATGCGCACCGCCGTTCGATCGGGCCCAGCGGCCCAGCGGTCCACGCATTCATGCGCGATGTTCAACCGCTCCCGATCCCCATCGAACAGCGCCCACAGCCCGGCGCCGCTGAAGTGGCGCTGCGCATCGGCATAGCTTGTAAAATCGGTTAACTTGGACATTGCGGTCATACTGGGGCGCCAAGCCGGATTGTCAAACCCGGCGCCGTCCCACAAAGATCGCCCCCCCTTGACCCCTTCTGGAACCCAAAATGCCTATTAAAGCCGTTTGCTTCGACGTCGGCGAGACCCTGATCGACGAAACCCGCCACTGGGACGACTGGGCCCAGTTCCTCGGCGTGCCGCGCTTGACGCTGTTCACCGCCATCGGGGTGGTGATGTCGCGCGGGCAGTCGCTGCGCCGGGTGTTCGAGATTTTCCGTCCCGATATCGATTTCTCCACCGTGCGGCAAAAGCGGGCGGAAACCGGCTACCGCTACGATTTTATCCATTCGGATCTGTATCCCGACGCGATCCCGTGCCTGACCGAACTGCGCGCGCGCGGCTACCGGGTGATCATCGCCGGCAACCAGCCGGAAGCCTCGGAGGACGCGCTCGCCCGGCTCGGCGTTCCCGCCGACCACATCGCCAGCTCCGCCGGCTGGGGTGTGTCGAAGCCCGATCCCCGCTTTTTCGCCAAGGTGGTGGAAGCGGCCGGCGTCCCGGCCGATCAGATCGCCTATGTCGGCGACCGGGTGGACAACGACGTGGTTCCGTCCCGCGCTGCCGGCATGACGGCGATTTTTCTCAGGCGCGGCCCGTGGGGCTGGATGCATGAGGAGCGTCCCGAGATCGATCAGGCCCATTTGCGGCTGGCGTCGCTGCACGGCTTGGCCGACGCGTTGGAAGGCCTGTCATGAGCACCTACGATCCCGCCACCGACGGCTGGAAAGAAATGCGCGACGGCCCCATGCCCGGCGGCCTCGGCGCGGCCTATGCCAAACGGGTCGATGGCGCCTGGCGCTACGGTTTCCTGACGCGGGAGGATCATATCAATCCCGCCGGCGCCATCCACGGCGGCATCCTGATGACCTTCGCCGACCACGTTCTCGGCCTCTATGTCTGGGCGGCGGCGAACAATGCCCCGAATGTTACGATCCAATTGAACACCCACTTCCTGGGTGCCGTCAGCCCCGGCGATTTCCTCGAACTGCGCGGGGAGGTGACGCGCGCCACCGGATCGATGGTGTTCGTGCGCGGATTGATCCGGGTGGGGGAGAAGGACGTTCTGGCGGTGGACGGGATTTGGCGGGTGTTCCGGGGGAAATAACCATGTAAGCACGTATCGACGTCGCGACTGTCCGGTGGCGGAGAAAGCCTGGTGAGCGCGGTTCGCTATGTCATTCCTAGACCATGATCTTTTGAGGTTGCACGCGATCTCGGCGTTGGATCATGGTCTAAGCCTTTGTTTGAGAGGGTGATTCACGCCGAGGTTGAAGTCAACCTCAGGCGATCGCGCTCTAGCGAGTTGCCTTAACCAACCTCCGGCAAAACCTCCGTCTCTAACAGCGCCTTCGACAGTGCCGCATCGCCTTCCGACACGCCTCGTAACGACCCGGTCATTGCCACCTTGTCCAACCCGAGCGCCGCCAGGCCG
>JANXTL010000266.1 GCA_025352375.1 Acetobacteraceae bacterium
TTGAGGTTGCATGCGATCTCGGCGTTGGATCATGGTCTAAGCCTTTGTTTGAGAGGGTGATTCACGCCCGAGGTTGAAGTCAACCTCAGGCGATCACGCTCTAATGTTGACCCATGAAGAATGGGTCAACGGCGGTTGGTATGAGTCTTGATTTGGCGCGCGGCCGCCCCGCCAACCCCGCGCGCATACCAACGGTCTGAAATAATGGAAGAGTCATTATTTCAGGCCGCTGGTATTATTATGGCGGGGCGCCGAGGCGTGCGAATAGCGAAAGTGCAGTTATATGCAGGGGATTCGCATATGGCGGATTTTCGCGATTTTGGACTTGCGGCGCGGTGGCTGATTGGATTCCAACGTTGGGATTCAACCGAGGTGGCCACCGCACATGGAAACTATTCAACGCTGATTGACATCCGAGCTCCTGAACGGCCGCAACGGCGTATCGGCCGACATGGCCATCCGCCTCGAAAAAGCCGGATGGAGCGAAGCCGAGACCTGGCTCGGCGTCCAGTCCGCCCACGACCTCTGGCACGCCCGCCAGCGCGCCGGTGCGATCGACGTCAAACCGTATCCGGTGCCGGACGAACCCCCAACGACGTAGGCTGGTCCGACGACCCAGAAGAACGTCGCCTGCGGATGAACCAGATTTCGGAGATGGTTCGCTTTCCGCAACGCCGAAATGACGTTCTTGTCGAGAAGATATCATCGGGACAGATCGGTCGGTGATTATCACCGGTCAGTGGCGAGCGTGTATCCGATACCAGAGGGATCGCGGATCAACCCGAAAGCCGCCATCTTCTCCCGCGTCTCCCGCATGCTTTCTCCCACGGCCAGCGCCGCGGCAAGCGCGCGCCGGCCAGCCGCCGCGTCTACCAGAACCGGCGCCCCGTCCAGCGCCGACGCCACGAACGCCAGATGCTCGGCGGCCAGCGAGTCATGATCGTCCCAGGCGATTTCCTCGCTGGCGAAGCCCTCGATGCCCGGGACTTTGACGCCCGTCCCCCCACGTCCCACCACCGTCAGCTTCCGAGCGGCGAAGTCCACGGCCAGATAAGCGTCCTGCGCGAAGATCCGCATCCGCCGTTCGGTGCGCGCCGAAATGCGGCTGGCGGTTATGGTCGCCACCGCGCCACTGACGAAGCGGATGCGGGCGTTGGCGATGTCCTCGTGCGCGCTGGCAACGGCGGCACCGACCGCATCCAAGCTGTCGATGGGACTGTCGATCAGCGTCAGGATCAGGTCGAGATCGTGGATCATCAGGTCCAGGATGACCGACACATCCGTGCCCCGCGGCTTGAACGGGGCGATACGCGTGGCCTCGATATAAAGCGGTGGCCCGGTGCGCGCGGCCATGGCCCGATACGCGGCGGAGAACCGTTCGAGGTGCCCGACCTGCAGCACCAACCCCCGCTCCACCGCCAAAGCGGCCAACTCGTCCGCCTGCGCCAGGGTGGAGGCAATCGGCTTCTCCACCAACACATGCTTCCCAGCGCGCAGCGCGGCGGAGGCGACGGCGTGATGCGCATCGGCCGGTGTGGCCACGATCAGCGCGTCGATCTGGGACAGAAGGGCCTCGAACGCCATGTGTGGCGCCCCAGCCTCCCACCCGACGGTCTGGGACCGTTCCTCGTCGCGGTCGTAGATACCGATGAGCACAGCGCGTTCGGCGGCGGCCACCTTCAGCGCGTGATAACGGCCGAAATGGCCGGCGCCGGCGACACCGATGCGGAGTTTGGCGGTGGTCATGGGAGAAACTCGTGGTTGCCTGCCGGTATTCTACCGCGAAGCTTGCACGCCGGCCATCGCCGCCAAGGCTTCAATCCGGTGGGCGTAGGTGTGCTCCGCCAGCACCCGCCGTTGCCCCGCGAGGCCAACCTGCCGCGCTTTGTCAGGGCTCGCACGAAGTTCGGCCTGTACCGCGTTCAACTCGGCCGCATCCCGGTAAATGAAGATTTCGCGACCCGGTTCGAAACAGCGTTCGATATCGCCCTGTGCATCGGCCACGACCGGCGTGCCGACGACATAGGGCGCGAAATGCCGCTGATTCAATCCATTGATGACGTTATGTTCGTGCCGAATATTGAGTGCGCCAAGATGGGAGGCATAGATCCGCGCCAGTTCCTTCCCCCCGATCTTGCGCCCGTCGCGGATGTGGTGCGCCAATTCTGGCGCCTTCGGCCAGTCCGGCCCAAACAAAGCGATGGGTTCGAAAACAAGCGCCAGCAGTGCCCGCCGGTGTTCGGTGGCCGAGGCGACGAACGCCAGCCGGTCGTTACGCGCGGCGGCGTCGGCTGTTGCCCCGCGCGTGGCCGCCAGCGGCAAGAAGGCGCCGGCCGACGAAAAGCCGAACTGCTTATGCAGCGCCAGCATGCCCGTGTCGGTATAGGCCACGACATCGAACAACGCCGCCGTTCCGCCCATGTCGGGCCCAAACAGATCGCCGATCCATGCGACCATCGGCGGGCGGTTCTTCAAACGCCCGAAGACCACCGGCGGTAACCAATGAAACGGCCCGAACGCCACGATCAAATCCGGCCGGAACGTTTCCACGCGCCGTTGCAGCATCCCAGCTAATGGAACCCCCAACCGCTCGGACAACAACCAGGGATCCAAGGTCTTCGTCAGCTTGGTCGCGCGGTAGGGAAACACGCTGACCTCGTGACCGGCGAGGCGCAAATCCTCCGCCGGGTCCTCCACCAATCGCGCGACATTGCGGGTTTTGCCGAACAGCAGGATTCGCATCAGGCCGTCGCGTCCAGCGATTGGGTGCGGACATAGCGCGCATAAAGCCCGTCTTGCGCCATCAGCAATGCGTGGGTGCCGGTCTCGACGGCCCGGCCCTCGGCCATGGCGACCACCACGTCGGCGTCGCGCACGGTGGACAGCCGGTGGGCGATGACGATGGTGGTGCGGCCCTTGCGCAGGCGGTTCAACGCATCCTGCACCGCGGCCTCGCTTTCGGCGTCGAGCGCGCTGGTGGCTTCGTCCAGCAGCAGCACGCGCGGATCGCGCAGCAGCGCCCGCGCCAGGGCGACGCGTTGGCGTTGGCCGCCGGACAGGCGCTGGCCGCCGGGTCCAACGCGGGTTTCGTAGCCCTCCGGCAAGGCGGCGATAAACCCGGCGGCATGCGCGGCCTCGGCGGCCTGTTCGATGGTTGCCTTGTTCGCGCCGGGGCGGCCCATGGCGATATTCGCGGCAATGGTGTCGTCAAACAGCAGCGCGTCCTGGCCGACATAGGCGATACTGTCGCGCAGGCTGGTCAACGTGACGTTCTTGACGTCGATGCCGTCGATCGTGACCGCACCAGTCGTCGCATCGTGCAGTCGCGGAATCAACGCCAGCGCGGTGGATTTCCCGCCGCCGGAGGGTCCGACCAGAGCAATGGTCTGGCCGGGCAGGGCCTCGAAACTCAGATCCGCCAAGCCGGTGCGGCCGTCGGGGTAGACAAAGCCGACGTGCCCGAACACGACATGGCCTTTGCCGGCCGGCAGCGGGACGGAATTCGCTGCATCGAGAATGGTGGGTTTCTCGTCCACGACCGAGAACACACGCACCAGCCCCGCCAAACCCTCCTGCAAAGCCGTGTTCAGCGACCCCAGCGCGCGCAAAGGCCGAGCGGCGAGGGCCAAAGCGGCGACGAAGGCGCTGAAATCGCCCAGCGTCGTGTCGGACAGGGTGGCTCGGTAGGCCTCGAAAGCGATCACGGCAGCGATGGCGACGCCGCCGATTACCTCCAGCACCGGTTCCACGCGGGAGCGGCTTTTGGTTATTCTCAGGAGGGTTTTATACAGCGATTGAAAGGCATTGTCGGCGCGGGCGGTCTCGGTGGCCTCCAGGCGGTAGGCGCGCACCGTGCGGGCCTGGGCGAAGCTCTCGTTCAGCAGCGCCGCCGTTTCCCCCATTTTCTCCTGCATCCCGCCGGACGCGCGGCGCACCCGCTTGCCGATGCGCTGAATGGGGATGCCGGCGATGGGATAGAGGATAGCCGAGATCAGCGACAGCAACGGGTCCATGTAGATCATCGACGCCACCAGCCCGATGACCGTCACGATATCGGCCACCGCGGAAACGCTGCGCGCCAACGCGCCCCCGATGGCGGTGGCATCGGTGGTGAAGCGGGTTGCGAGCTGGGCCGGTGCCTCCCGCTCCACCCGCGCCAGGTCGGTGCAAGTAAGGTGGGCGAACATCCGTTCCTGAAGATCCCGGATGACCAGCAACACCAGCTGCTGCGACAGCACGTTCTGGAAATACTGCGTCACGGCCTTTAGCACCGTTACGGCAACGATCGCCAACGGGATGACCCAGGCGAGGCGCACGTCCTGGCGCGAGAACATGATGCCGGCCTGTTGCAGCACCACGGGATACAACGCCGTCGCCCCGGCCATGGCGGCGCTGAATACCAGCACCAGCGCGAGGCGGGCCTTGTAGCGGGTCACGTGCTCCCGCCACAGGCGGATCAGGAGCGGGCGGGTCGCGTTGGGGTCGATCATGGTGGCCGTGTCATGTGGGGATGGAGCGGCTGGCGCAAGGGGTTTTTGTTGGTGGGTGGCCGGGACTGTCGTAGGGTCCCGCCTATGGCCGTACTGCGCAAAATGCCTTCACCCGGATGACGCTGGACGAGTTCCTCTCCTGGAACCCGGACGATCCCACCGGCGTACCGTGGCAGCTGATCGACGGGGAGCCGGTTGCGATGGCCCCGGGAAGCGCCGCGCATGGCGAAATTCAGAATGAGTTGGGCGCGCTGCTCCGCAACCACCTGCTCGGTCGGGAACCGTGCCGGTCGGTGACAGAACCGGGAATCGTGCCCCGAGCCCGCGCCGATATCAATTACCGTGTTCCCGATCTGGCGGTGACGTGCGAGCCTCCGAGCCGTGACCAGATGGTCCATCAACCCGTCGTGTTGGTGGAGATTCTATCGCCATCGAACGAAATAGAGACCAACGCGAATATTTGGGCATTTACAACGATACTCAGCGTCCAGGAAATCCTGTCGGTCCATTCGACGCGCATGTTGGAGCTGGCAAGTATCGGCTTCGGCACTCCGCTGCGGGCATGCTATCGGACGACGATCCTCGCCAGAACCTGAAGGACACGTGCCGGACGATCCCATCCCGCGTTGTTTCACCACAAAGCCACGAAGTGCGCGAAAGACGGCCGCGGCTACCTGGCCGGTGCGCCAACGTTACCCCCTCATCCCCAGCCGTTTGGAGGCAATCCGCGCCCCTTCGGTCAGCGCGGCAAGCTTCGCCCAGACAATGTCCTCCGGCACCCGCCCGCGTCCGGCCGAGGTGTCGAAGCCGCAATCCGTCCCGGCCAGAACCCGGGTGGGATCGCCAATCGTTTGCGCCACCCGCTCCAACCGGTCCGCCACGGTTTCCGGGTGTTCCACGAAATTGGTCAGCGGGTCTATCACGCCCGCGACCACCACCTGCCCGTCGTTCAGCGGGAGGTCCTTGAGGCAGCGGTACTCGTGCTGATGGCGGGGGTTGGCAATGGGCAGCACCCAACCGCCGACATGCGCGCGGGAAATCGCGGGCAGGATCTCGTGCATGGCGATGTCGCAATCGTGCGGCGCTTCGTAGTTGCCCCAGCAGGCGTGAATGCGCACGCGATCCCTGGGAATGTTCACCAACGCGTCGTTGATGGTCCCGACCACTTTCTCGGCGAACCCGATGAAGTCGGACAATGGCAGATCCTGGTAGGCGACATGCCGCTCCATCGCCAAATCCGGCGCATCGATTTGCAGCAGGAAGCCCGATCGGACAATCGCCTCGTACTCGATCTGCAAGGCGCGGCCCAAAGCGGCGAGATACGCATCCTCGGTGTCGTACCAGGCATTGCGCATCGCGGTGGCGATGATCCCGGGAGAGGGTGCGGTCATGAACGGTTCGGCAAACCCGGACGGCTTCACCTCGGCCAAAGTCGCGGTAAACTCATCGCATTCTTCTTGTACCAGCGCCGGGTCCAGATATTCGACAGCGCCGATGGCTTCGGGCACCCCGTCGCGGTTGCTGACGGACGGGCGGTTATCCGCGTGCCCCCAGGCGGCGAATCCCGGGTACTTGGCGATATCGGCCATCGGCTTGCGGTTCCAGTTGCCGCCGAATCCGCTCATGCGGCGGCGGACATACAGAAAAAACGCCTCCCGCATCTGCTCGCCGTTGTTGCCAACATCGATGCCGGCCTCGATCTGCTTGCGCACCACGTGGCGGGTCGCCGTCTTGCCGGCCGCATCGAGCGCGACTTCGTCCACAGCCTCCCCAGCCGCGCGCCGGGCATACAGTGCCGTCAAAGCCACGGGCCGGGGCAGGGACCCGGTATGGGTGGTCAGTATCCGGTGTTCGCTCTTTAACATCAGGCCATCGCCTCTTCCAGGTAGCCCGTGTAACCAAACAGCCCGACGGCGCCGCCGGTATGCAGGAAGACCACGGTTTTATCGGCGCCGATGGCACCCTTGCGGATCAGGTCGATCATCCCCGCCATCGCCTTCCCGGAGTAGACGGGGTCCAGGAGGATTCCTTCCTCCCGCGCAAGCATCTGCACGGCCTTTGCCATACCCTCGGTTGGGATGCCGTAGCCGGCGCCGACGTAGTCGCAGTTGGCTTCTACCAGTTCGCGCGGGATGCCGCCTTTCATACCCAGATAATCGGCGGTGGCTTCGGCCAGCTTGTGCACGTTCGCCTCCTGCCGGTCCTTCGGCAGCCGGACGCCTATGCCGAGCACCGGGACCTGGGCATTGATGCCGTGCAGCCCCACCACCAAACCGGCATGGGTGCCGGCACTGCCGGTCGCGGTGACGATCAAGTCGATCTTCAGCCCCATCTCGTCGGCCTGCTGCATCAGTTCCTGGGCGCACGACACATAACCCAGCGCGCCGACGCGATTGGAACCGCCGCCGGGGATCACATAGGCGTTCACGCCCTCGGCCCGCAGTTCCTGGCCCTTTTTCTCCGCCTCGGCGTTCATATCCACGCCGCTCGGGCGGTACTCGATCGCGCAGCCGAACAGCTTATCGAGCAGCACGTTGCCGCTGTTGAGGTAGTCGCGGTCGTTGGTCTCGATCCGGTGCTCCAGCAGCGCGGTGCACTTCATGCCAAAGCGGCGGGCGACGGCGGCTGTCTGGCGGACGTGGTTGGACTGCACCGCGCCCTGGGTCACGATGTGGGTGGCGTTCAGCGAACGAGCCTCCCCGATCAGCCATTCGAGTTTTCGCACTTTATTGCCGCCGGTGGCGACCACAGTGCAGTCGTCGCGCTTGATCCAGATGTCCGGCCCCCCAAGTGCACGGGAGAAGTTCTCCATCCGCTCCAGCGGGGTGGGTGTGGGAAAAAGACGGACGCGAGGAAACCGGGCGAGATGCATTTTCGTATCCTGTGGTGGGGAGCGGTGTAATGTTCACCATCCCGGCGCGTCACACAATTGCAAGTCACACCGGATAGGAGCCAAGCCATGCTTATCGCCCGCCATCGCGGATGGGAAATCCCAGAAAGTCGAGTCACGCCGGAGTCGGCGATGCTGAACCGCCGGGGGCTGCTAGCGGGTGCCGGCGCATTATCAATCGCCGGGGCGGTGACCGCTCATGCGACCCCGAACCCGAAATTCACCGCGGGCCGCGACCTCACGGAGGAGAAATACGCGACCACTTACAACAACTACTACGAGTTCAACGACAGCAAGAGCGTGTCCCAACAGGCGCAGGCCCTCAAACAGCGCCCCTGGACCATCAAACTGGACGGACTGCTGAAAACCCCTCGCACGATCGACATCGACGACCTGATGAAGCAGGTTCAGACCGAGGACCGAATCTATCGCCACCGCTGCGTGGAGGCCTGGGCGATGACCGTGCCGTGGACGGGTTTTTCCTTGTCCCAGCTCCTAAAGATCGCGGAGCCCCTTGCTTCTGCGAAATACGTGGTGTTCGAGACCGCGCAGGACAAAACCGCGATGCCGGGATTGCGCAGCCCAAATTACCCCTGGCCCTATGTTGAAGGCTTGGCGATGGACGAAGCTGCCAACGACCTCGCGTTCATGGTGACCGGGCTTTATGGCAAGGCGGTCCCGCCGCAAAACGGCGGCCCGCTACGCATCGCGCTGCCATGGAAATACGGGTTTAAATCCGCCAAATCCATCGTGAAGATTACCTTCGCCGAAAAGAAGCCGATGACCTTCTGGGAGGGTATACAGGCGTCGGAATACGGGTTCTGGGCGAATGTGAACCCGGCCGTCTCGCATCCCCGCTGGTCGCAAGCCCGCGAGCGGCTGCTCGGCTCCAACGAGATGGTACCCACGCAGATTTACAATGGCTACGGCGAATACGTCGCTGGCTTGTATGAAGGACGAAAGAGCGAGAAACTGTTTATGTGAACATCCAGCGGGCCCTGGCCGTCTTGGCGGCCGTCATGATCGTTAGTGCGGTGGCCCTTGGCACGCTCGAGGCCCATCCGCGCGGACTCGGCGATTTGTTGGCGGCGGTCGATGCCGGGCTTCCAGCTCGGCTTCAGGCTACGGCTGCACGCTGGTTCGGCAATTGGGCCTGGACCGCGCTGCTGACACCCTTGCTGCAGCGGCCGGCTTGGCTGCTGCCCGCGTCCTTGGCATTACTGGCGATCGGCTTGGCCCTTTCGGTATCTGGGCGAAAAACGACCAACCACTCTCGCCGACGGAGCTAGTGCAGGTGGCTGGGGCGCCGGCGAAAAACAAAGAATCGGAGGTTATCGGCGAACGCGGCGTCGGCCGTCATGGGCTGACGCCGGCGTTCATCGCACTCGTGGCCGTCCTGGTCACGGGGGCTGGTTTAGCGGTCTGGGACTCTCGCCAGACAGCGACCGCGGAGTACCGCACCAATCAGGCCAAGATCGGTCTCGTGCTTGCTGAACAGACCACGCGGGCGTTGCAGGTGGTCGACCTGGTCGTACAGCATATCCAGACGCAAGTGAGCGACGAAGGCGTGGTTTCGGCGGACCGCTTCCGGACTTTCATGGCGGATCGGGCGATGTACCGGCAGCTGCTTGGGCGTCGGGAACCTATGCCGCAGCTCGAGGCGCTCGTCGTGCTCGACGCCGATGGGCGGGTCATCAATAGCTCCCGTGGCTGGCCCCCGTCGGGAGCGGTGGAATCAGACGCCGACGTGTTCGTCCATTTCGCAGCGGTTTCCGATAATAGCGCCTATGTCAGCATTCCGCAGCAGGGGGGAACCGCGGGGGATTGGACCGTGTATCTCGCGCGTCGGATCGTTGACCCGAACGGACAGACGATCGGAATCGTATCGGCGGCGATCTCGCTTCGCTATTTTCGCGACCTGTTCGATTCCGCGCGCCCCGATGCCGACGGAAGCATAACGATCGTGCGAGATGACGGCACGATCCTGCTGCACCATCCCGAGGATGGCCGTGTCATCATCGGCACCCGGATGCCGTTGACGTTCCCATGGTACCGGGTCGTTGCCGACGGGGGCGGCCATTATATGTCCGAGGGCATTGGCAACTCGGTGCCGCGTTCGGTCTGGGTGCAACGGCTGCGCGATTTTCCGTTGCTGATCGACGTGGTGCTCTCCCCGCAGGCGGCTCTCGCGCCATGGCGGCACCAAGCTTATTACATCGGGGCCGGCACGTTTGGGGTCGTCGCGACGCTCTGCATTCTCTTTGGTTTGCTGGGCGGGCAGTTCCGCCGGGTGGCGTTGTCGGAGGCTTCGTTATCACAACGCAACACCGACCTCGAGCGAAGCAGCGCCAGGCTGGCGGAGCAAGCCATCGAATTGCGCGCGACGGCGGAAGCACTGAGCCACAGCCGGACGGAAGTGGCGGAAAAATCCGGGCTGCTGGAAACCACGCTCGAACACATGGACGAAGGGATCATGCTGGTGACCGCCGACCGAACCGTGGCGGTTTGCAATCAACGGGCGATCCAACTGCTGGGTCTGCCGCCGGCGTTGGTCGCGAAGCGTCCCGCTTTTGCCGAAATTCTGGCTTATCAATGGGGAACGAGCGAATTTTCTCGCGCTAATCCCGACGTCCTCGATTTCCTGAAAGCGGGCGGCATCATGGATACCGCGCATGTTTACGAACGCCAGCGGCCGGATGGCTCAACGCTCGAAATTCGCAGCGCGCCGCTGCCGACCGGTGGTGTGGTTCGGGTTTACGCCGATGTAACAGAGCGCAAGGCAGCCGAGGCGCGGGCCGATGCCGCGCGTGAGCAGGCAGAGGCCGCGCGCACCCAGGCCGAGTTGGCGAACAAGGCAAAGACCGATTTCCTGGCCAATATGTCGCATGAAATCCGAACGCCAATGAACGGCATTATCGGCCTTAGCGAAATTCTGCTGCGCGGAAAACTCGATGCGCAACAACTCGAATGCGCCGAGGGCGTCCGCGATTCCGCTCGGTCGTTGCTAGAGGTTATCAATGATATTCTCGATATATCGAAACTGGAAGCCGGACGGCTGGAACTGGATACTCGCGATTTCGATCTGGCCGCTACCATCGAAGCGTCGATCGGCCTGCTGGAATTGCATGCCCGTGAAAAACGTCTTGACCTCAAGATCGATATCGCACCGCCATTGCGTCGCAAGGTGCACGGCGACCCGGTTCGGCTGCGTCAGGTCATGCTCAATCTCGTTGGTAACGCCCTGAAATTCACCGAACAGGGCCGTGTCGACGTACGCCTATCTACCGCGGCGGGCGACGACCCGGCCCGTATCCTGTTCGAGGTAACCGATACCGGCATCGGTATGAACGAGGACAGCAAATCCCGCCTGTTCCAGAAGTTCACCCAGGCAGACAGCTCCATTTCCCGCCGGTTCGGCGGCACCGGACTCGGTCTCGCGATCAGTCGGGAACTGGTGGAACTGATGGGCGGCACGATCGGCGTCGACAGCACGCTGGGGCAGGGAAGCCGATTCTATTTCACCCTGATCCTACCGCCGCCACGCGACCCGCTCGGCACGGGCGATACCGCACCGCCGAAGCCGGCTATCTTGCGGAAGATGCATCTCCTGGTTGTCGATGACAACAAAATCAACCAACGGCTGGCGACGGTTTTGCTGGAAACCGAGGGGCATCGGATCGACGTCGCGTCCAACGGACGGGAAGCGGTGGAAGCTGCGATGCGGCAGAGCTATGACGCGATTCTGATGGACGTGCAGATGCCGGTCATGGACGGCGTGCAGGCGACACGCCGCATTCGCGCACTGCCGCCGCCGCAATGCGACGTACCGATTATTGCCGTGACCGCGGACGCACTGGCCGGTGCCGATGAGCACTATCGTGCCGCCGGCATGGATGCCTATGTCAGCAAGCCGCTCGACCCTGCCAGGCTGATGGAAAAGCTTGCGCTGGTCACCGGACAAATCGTGGCGCTTCGGCCGGTTGCTCCGGGTGTGGCGGCGATGAACGACGATACTATTCAGTCGCTGCGCGAAATTCTACCGGGCGGCCAATTCGTCGATTTCCTGCGGGAATCGGTCGCCGATATAGTATCCCGAGCGGATCGGTTGTGCACGCTTTTGGCTGGCGGGGATACGACGGTCGCGGCGAAGGAGGCCCACGACATGGTGTCCGTTGCCGGCAATTGCGGCGCGGGCGTGGTCAGTGCTATCGCTCGGGAAATCGAGCGCGCCTGCCGTGCAGGCGACCTGACAACAGCGCTCGCGCACAGACCGGCATTCGATATCGCGCTGACCGACGCGATAGGAAAATTGAGCACGTTAATCGCTGCGTAATGGAGGCCCCGGCATGTCACGCCCGAAGACCGACCCCGCCCGTTTCGAAGTCGTCAAAAACGCACTGTTCGCCGCCGCCGAGGAGATGAAAATCGTCCTGGCCAAGACCGCCTATTCGCCGTTGCTCAAGGTCGCCGGGGATTATTCCTGCGGCATTTTCGACACCGCCGGAAACATGGTGGCGCAAGGGCCGGATCTGCCCATCCATTTGGGTTCCATGCCGGACGCGGTGCGCGCGGTGGTGCGGGCCTTCGCCGACGTCGTGCCGGGCGATGTTTTCATCCACAACGATCCCTATGACGGCGGCTCGCATTTGCCCGACGTCAACGTGGTCATGCCGGCGTTCCACGATGGAACGCTGTTGGGCTTTGGCTGCGTGCGGGCGCATTGGCCAGATATCGGCAGCGCCACGCCCGGATCCTACGGCGCGGTGACCGAGATTTATGGGGAGGGTCTGCGTCTGCCGCCGATCCGGCTGTATCGCGACGGCAAGCCAGATCCGGCCATCGAGGCGATCATCTTCGCCAACGTCCGCACCCCCTCCGAACGCCTGGGCGATTTACGTGCCCAGGTGGCGGCGAATTTGCGCGGTACACTGCGGATGTCGGAACTGGCGGTGAAGTACGGGACCGACGAGTTGCTGCAAATCATGCGGGAGGTGCTCGACTACTCCGAAACCATGATGCGCACGGCGCTGCTGGCGCTCCCGGATGGGGAGGCCTTGTTCACCGATATCTTCGACGGCGACGGCATCATCGGTCTTGGTGAGACCGAGGACCAAACCTTTACCGTCAAGTTGCGGATCGTGAAGAAAGGCGACACCATCCTGGCGGATTTCGAGGGATCCGATCCGGCCGTCGCCGGCCCGATGAACGCGCCGCTAACGGTCACCGCCTCGGGTGTATTCTGTGCATTGAAGATGATCGTGGATCCCAACAGCTTGATCCCGCCGAACTCCGGCTGCTGGCGGCCGGTCACGGTCAAGGCGCCGCCGGGTTCGGTGGTGAATGCGCAGCACCCCTCGCCGGTGGTTTATGCCAATCACGAAATATCGCACCGGGTGGCGGACATGGTAATGGCGGCTTTGTTCCAGATCACGCCCCGCACGGTGATGGCGGGCTCGCAGGGAACATCCGCGGTGATCACGTTTGGCGGCATGGACTACCGCACCGGGGATCGTTTCGTCAGCTACGAATCCGTCAAAGGCGGCTTCGGTGCCCGCCCAACCAAGGACGGCATCAACGCGGTCGCCAGTACCGTTTCGAACATGAGCAACACGCCAATCGAAATTATCGAGATGAGCTTCCCGTTGCGCGTGGAAGAATACGCTCTGGTCCCCGACAGCGGGGGCGCCGGAAAATACCGCGGCGGCCTGGGAGCGCGGCGCGTCTGGCGGGTGCTGGAAAAGCAGGCCCAGGCGTCGGTGTGCTGCGAACGCTCGGTCACGCCGCCGTTCGGCCTGGATGGCGGACTACCCGGTGCGCCCGCGATAACCACGCTGATTCCACCCCAGGGCAATGCCCGCAAGCTGAACAGCAAAGGCGGTTTCCTGGCCCAAGCGGGTTCTCTGGTAGTGCTGGAAGCCCCGGGTTCGGGCGGCTACGGCGACCCGAAACAGCGCGATCCCGCGGCCCTTTCCGAGGACCTGTTAGACGGCTACGTTACCCCGGCTGCCGCACGCCGGGATTACGGCTTCGGCGCGGCTTAACGTCAGAAGGAAACGCACATGTCGGAATCAGCGGTTGTTGCCCAGAAGGGCTCCTACAAGGTCGAAGTCGAAGCCGGTAAAAGCTATTGGTGGTGCTCCTGCGGCAAAAGCGGCAAGCAGCCGTTCTGCGACGGTTCGCACAAGGGTGGTGCGTTCAGCCCAATGAAGTTCGAAGCCGAGACCTCCGGCGTCGTCAGTTTCTGCGGCTGCAAAGCAACCGGCAACGCGCCGCGCTGCGATGGCGGTCACAAAAACCTGCCGTAAGGGTATTGCCATGAAGATCGACGACGTCACGCTGACAATATTCACGTGGGACGGCATCCCGGCCACCCTCTACCATCAGGGGTCGAAGGCGTCGTCGGTCAGCAATCTTGGCCTGTTACGGATCAAGACCGATGCGGGGCTCCAGGGGTTCGCCTTCCTCGGCTCCGCCTCCAATCCCGGCGGCATGGACGGACCGCAGTTGATCCGGTCGCTGAAGCCGATGCTGATGGGCCAGGACCCGCTGGAGCGGGAGCGCATTCATTCATCCATGCGCCTGATGTCGCGCAATGTCAGCTATCGCACCATCGGCGCCGTGGATACCGCGCTGTGGGACCTGTGCGGCAAAATCGCCGGACTGCCTGTCCATGCGCTGATGGGCACGTTCCGGAAATCCATTCCGGCCTATGCCAGTTCCCAGGTGCTGCCGGATGCGGCGGCTTATGTGGAGCAGGCGTTGTCATTCAAAGCCGCCGGTTGGCAGGCCTACAAAATTCACCCGCCGCGGGACCCCGACCACGACATCGCCGTCTGCGTTGCGGTGCGGAAAGCCGTTGGGGACGATTACCGGCTGATGCTCGATTCCACCTGGTCCTACGAATACACCGACGCGCTGCGGGTGGGTCGGGCTATCGAGGAAATGGGGTATTATTGGTTCGAGGACCCGTTGGCCGATGAAGATATCTACGGCTACGCGAAACTACGCGAAAAGCTCGATATCCCGATCATGGCGACCGAATACCCGGCCGGCGGCCTCGATACTTATCCGATTTGGCTGACCGAAAAGGCCACCGATTATTTGCGTGGCGATATCCCCAACAAGGGCGGCCTGACCACGATGCTCAAGACCGCGCATCTCGCCGAGGCCTTCGGTATGCGGTACGAAGTGCATCATTCCGGCAATTCGCTAAATAACCTGGCGAACCTACATCTGTGCATGGCGCTTCGGAATACCACGATGTGGGAGGTTTTGCTGCCCGACGGTGCGCACAAATACGGCATGGCGGTCGATCTGACACCGGACGCAAATGGGTTAATGCACGCGCCCGAGGGGCCTGGGATCGGTGGTGAGATCGATTTCGATTTGATCGCCCGCAAGACTGAATCCGTGTTACGATAGGATCGCAGCACTTGCCGCCGCTGCCCATGCGGTCGCGGTCCACAGCACCAACAATGCAATCCGAGCGAGAGGCGTCAGGGCAGGGGCTTCTGCGTCCTCTGGCAGGGGCGCGCCGCTGTTCAGGGCGAGCACCGTCAGCGGCACATAGACGACGAAGCTGACCAGCGTCGCCACCAACAGGCCGGCGATGCATGGTGCGATCCCGAAGATCGGGGCGGCGGCGCAGGCCGCGACGACATGCAGCAGGCCGGGCAACCATGCCTTGTCGGCGGTATCAGGGGCGAAAACAACACGTTCGGTCAGGGAGGCCATCGGATCAGCTCCTCAGCTCGGGGGACAGGTTTGCGTGGAAATCGAGGCCGGTAACCGTCGCCGCCACCACACCGGTGCGCACGACGAAATCGCCGAATTTCTCGCCGGGTTGGCGGTTCTTGGCGAAGGTTTCGAACAGCGGAGTCAAAGCAGCAACGATCGCGTCGTCGCCGACATCGCGCTTATAAAGCTTGTTCATCCGCATGGCGGTATGGGATGCGCCGAGATACAGGTTGTAGACACCCGGTGTGCGTCCGACCAGGCCGATTTCCGCCATGAAGGGGCGGCCGCAGCCGTTCGGACAGCCGGTCATGCGGATGATTATTTCCTCATCCGACAATCCCAGCCGCTGCAGAACGCCCTCCAGACGGGTGATCAGATGCGGCAGGTACCGCTCGCTCTCGGCCAGGGCCAGACCGCAGGTCGGCAGTGCCACACAGGCAATCGCGCTGCGGCGCAGGCCGCCGGCTTTCTGGTCCAGGCCGTATTCGGCGATCACGGCGGCGACGGCATCGCGTTTGGCGGCCGGAATATCCGCCAGCACCAGATTTTGGTTCGCGGTAATGATGAAACGACCGGCGTCGATTTTTGCGACATTATGCAGTCCTTCCATCTGCCGGCCTGCGATGCGCCCGCTTTCGACATACAGCACAAAATGCGATAAGCCATCCGGGCTTTCTTCCCAACCCAGCTTGTCACCAGCGGACACAAACGCGAAATCGCGCGCCGGCTGCAGCGGCGTTACCAGACGGGCATTCACCGCGCCGGCGAACACGTCCACACCCATACGGTCCATGGTATATTTCAAGCGGGCGTGCTTGCGGTCGGAACGATCGCCGAAATCGCGTTGCACCGTCACGATTTTTTCCGCCACATCCGTCACCTGCTCGGGCAGGCAGAAACCGATAATGTCGCCGGGGCGGGGGTAGGTATCCGGTTCCCCATGCGTCATGCCCATACCGCCGCCAGCCGCGACGTTGTAGCCGATAACACGGTCGTTCTCGACGATGGCAATAAAAGACAAATCCTGCGCCAGGGCATCGACGTCGTTGTACGGCGGTAGCGCGACGGCAATCTTGAATTTCCGCGGCAAATAGGTTTTGCCGTAGATGGGTTCGTCTTCCTCGACCCCGCCCACGACGCGTTCCGCGCCGAGCCAGATTTCGTGCCAGGCGCGGCTGTGGGGCAGGAGGTGGGTGGCGATGGCGTCGGCCATCTTCGACACGGTCTCTTGCACCTTGCCACGCCACGGATGCACTGAGGCCACAACGTTACGGTTCACGTCGCCGCAGGCCGCGATGGTGTCCAGCAACTCGGTGTTCAGTTCTTGAATTGCCGCGCGCAGGTTGGATTTGATAATCCCGTGGAACTGGATCGTCTGCCGCGTGGTCAGCCGCAGCGTGCCGTTGCCGCGTTGAACGGCGACTTTCTCCGCCGCCAGCCATTGCGCGGGCGACAGGATACCCGCGGGCACGCGCATGCGCGCCATGAAGCTGAAGGCTTTCTCCATCCGTTGCTTGCCGCGCTCGGCGCGCAGGTCGCGATCGTCCTGCAGATACATGCCGTGGAATTTGACGACCTGCTGATCGTCGTCGGCAATGCCACCGGTCTCGATCCGCGTCAGGCCGTCGGCCAAGGTGCCGCGCAAATAATTGCTGCGGATCTTAATGCCTTCGTTGGCCGACAATGGCCGTTCCAAAATGTCCATCGTCGTATCTCTCAGTAAACGTCGCGGAGGTAGCGGCCGTCGCGACGGATCGCGTCCAGCTCGGCTTTCGCGTCTTGCGCGCCTTGATCGGCCAAAATCCGCAGCAGCGTGGCGTGCACGTCCTTGGCCATCGCATTCATGTCGCCGCATACATAAAGCGCGGCGCCGTCGCGCAGCCATCCGGCCAGATCGGCCCGCTGTTCCCACATCGCATCCTGCACGTAGCGCTTGGCGGGTTGATCGCGGGAGAATGCGACGTCCAGCCGGTTCAGGACGCCGTTCTTCAGCCAATCCTGCACTTCGAGCTGATACAAGAAGTCGTGGGTGAAGTTGCGGTGCCCGAAGAACAGCCAGTTTTTCCCGTGGGCGCCCTCGGCCTCGCGTTCCTGCAGGAAGCCGCGGAACGGCGCGACGCCCGTCCCGGGGCCGATCATAATGACCGAGCGGTTCGGATCGGCCGGCAGGCGGAAATGCTGGTTCGGCCGCAGGAATACTTGCACGCGGTCCCATGTGCGGCCGGTCAGATCGACCGAGGCAACGCCCTGACGGGCCCGTCCATGCGAGTCATAGCGCAGCGCGGCGACCAGCAAATGCGCTTCCTCGCCCACAGCCTTGCGGCTGGATGCGATCGAGTAATACCGCGGCGGGAGCGGCCGCAGCAGGCCGGTAAGTTGTTCGGCGCTCAACCGGGAAGCCCCGGCTTCTAACAGGTCGATAATCTGCCGGCCCGTGGCCCAGCCGGGTTCGGCGGTAAAGCCGGTCAGTTTGGAGAAATCCTCGACCTGTTTGCCGGTCAGCGTGGTGATGTCCAGCCGCTCGATCAGCGCGGTCCGAAGCGCGGCGTCGCCGGGTAGCCCGGACGCGGTCAGAACCGCGTCGGCCAGCACAGGATCGTTCCGCGGAATGACACCGAGGGCGTCGCCTGGTTCGTACAAAATTCCCGAACCTTCAAGGGAAAGCTCGATGTGGTGCGTGTCCGAGGTCGACCGGCTGCCGGTCAGGCGCACATGCTCGCTCGCTTCCGCCGCAAAGGGCTTGGCGCGGGTCGGTCCGTCCGCTGTGGGGCGGGCGAAATCGACGTGGATGACGGCATGGTCCACTTCCGGCTCGTCAGCGGGCTTCAGGATCGGCAGTGTCGCGTCGATCCAGGTGCTGGCGGGGGTCTCGAAATCCAGGTCGCAGTCGATGCGATCGGTGACACGCGTCGCACCCAGCGCGGCGAAACGGTCGTCGAAGCGCTTACCGACTTCGCAGAACTGGGCGTAGGCGCGGTCGCCCAGGGCCAGCACGGCGTAGCGGAGCTTCTCCAGGCGCGGCGCGCCGTCCGCCATCAGAGCGTCCTGGAAATCGACGGCACGTTGCGGCGGGTCGCCCTCACCCCAGGTGCTGGCGATGACCAGCACATTCTCCAGTTCGGCCAACTGCGTCATGGAGATTTCGGCCATGTCCACGACCTTCGGCGCGAAGCCGAGCTTGGTGGCGGCCTTGCGGGCTTGCGCGGCCAGCGCCTCGGAATTGCCGGACTCCGTGCCGAACAGGATGGTCAGCGGCGCGCGGCGCACCGGGGTCGCAGCAGCGGCCTGTGCGGCCCCCGGCGAATCATTGGCGGCGGCGAAACCCGCCAGGAAGCCAGCCAGCCAAGTGCGCTGATCGGCGGTGCTGGCGGACATTACGGTGTTCAGTGCCGCGATCTGGTCATCCGCGAACGGGGCGGTCTTGGGCAGCATGGGGGAGGCGGGCATCAGGCGTTCCTCAAGATTTGGCGCGCTTCGGCGCGCACTGTCATGGGTTCGGTTTGCTGCCATTGGGCCAGCAGCGGGCGTAGCGCGACCACGGGTCCGATGACGATCAGAAGGGGCGATCCGGACATGGCTGCGTCGCGGCCGGCGTCCCGCAGCGTGGTCGTCGTGACGGTTTGGCGGGATGTGGTGGCGTCCGCGACCAGGGCGACCGCCTCGCTCGGAGCGCGCCCGGCGGCGATCAGGCGTTCGGCGATCGCGCCGATCTGGCGTTGCGCCATATAAAGAACCAGGACTTCAGCCCCTTTTGAAAGCGACGCCCAGTCGATGTCGGCAAGTTCGCCGCTGGAATCGTGACCCGTGGCGAAAGCGACCGAACGGGCGAGGCCGCGATGCGTCACGGGGATGCCGGCGGCGGCGGTGCCACCGATCCCGGCGCTGATCCCCGGCACGATGCGGAACGGGATGCCAGCGGCGACCAGCGCCATGGCTTCTTCGCCGCCACGGCCGAACACCAGCGGATCGCCGCCTTTCAGCCGCACGACTTTCAGGCCTTGGCGCGCGAGTTGGACCAGCCTCTGGTTGATCCGAAGTTGCGGGGTGCGCTGACCACCCGCCCGCTTCCCAACGGGTTCCAGGATCGCCTGGGGGGCAATGGACAGAATGTCTTCGGACACCAGCGCGTCGTGCAGGACGATGTCGGCCTGGCTCAACGCATGCGCCGCGTGCAGCGTCAGCAGTCCGGGATCGCCGGGGCCGGCGCCGACCAGCCACACCGAACCCGGGTCGAACGATGGCGGCAATAGGCGGGAGGGAATCATGCGGCGGGAAGCCTCGGAAGAGCGTTTCGAGGCTTCTAGAAGGATATTTTTCTATCGAATGCAAGAGAAAGACTGAAGAAAGAATTATTATTCTATATATGACGTTTGTGTGCAGTTTTTTTCTTTTTGGGTGGAGATATGAGGTAGATGCGTCCCCTCAAGATTTCGCCTTCAGGGTGGCTTCGTAAATCGCCTCCAACGCCCGGCACAAGCCCGCGGGATCGAAGGCCGGGGTGGCGACGATCCGGGTTCGTTGGGACGCACGCGACACCGCCAGGGACTCCGGTGCCAGCCCCATTCGGATGCCGGCATCGACAAATCCGGCCTGGTCCGCGGCCGCGAAATGCCCCAAACCGGCGGCCAGCAGAATCGTGCGGCTGGTACGGCTGGCCCAACGGTCGCCATCGAACGTCAGCAGCGGAACACCCTGCCAGATCGCCTCGGCCGTCGTGGTGCCGCCATTGTAGGGGAACGCGTCCAGCGCAATGTCGATGCGCTCGTAGGTGCGGAGGAATTCGAAATGCTCGGCCCCGCCCTCCAGCATCAACCGCTCGGCGGGCACCCCCTGAGCAGCAAAGCGAGCAGCGAAATCGGCTCGGTTGCCGGATTCGCCGAGGGTGCGGTTGCGCAGCAACAGGCGCGATCCCGGGACGCCCTTCACGATGCGCGCCCACGCCGCGATCACGGAATTGGTGATCTTGTAGGCCGATGCCAGGCTGCCGAACGTTACATACCCATTGGCCAGACAGGGCGGCGGAACGACGTCGGGCACCGCGTAGAAAAAATCGAAGGTCAGGTAGGTGTTCCGCACGCGGTGGACGGGTTCGGAGAAAAATTTTTCTTCCCCGGCGGGTGCGACCGCCGCGTCGCCGATGACTCCGTCCAGCCCGGCGATGCCTGTCGTGCCGTACATCCCCACCCAGGAGAATTGCGCTGGGACGGCCCGGTACAGCAGCACCGGCAGGCGCCGCTGGAAGCTGTAACCGTTGAGGTCCACCAGCACATCCAATTCGGCCTCGGCAAGCAAACCTGCCAGCCGATCGTTGGGCACGCCCGTCACACCCCAGATGCGATCCTCGTCGTGGTCGCGGTAGCCGGACGCGGCCGAGGGCACGGCGCGGTCGGCGATCAAATGCACCTCGAACCGGTCGCGGTCATGGGCGTTGATGACGCCCATGTAGCCTTTCATCCAGTTCTTCGACCCAAAGAACGCGCCGAGGTAGCCGATCCGCAGTTTTCCGTCCCGTTTCCTCGGCTTGGTATTCAGCGGCTGGACGGTTGCGGCCTCGGCGGCGATCCATGCCTCCCGGGCCCCCCTGATCGCGGCGTTGTCCATGGCCGGGTCGCTGGGCGCGGCGCAGGCGATGTTGCCGAGCGCCAAGTGCTTCAATACGGCGTCGCCGTCGCGGGCGATGCGGGCGTATTGCCGGTTGGAATCGGTGACCTGGCCAAGGGCGTAAAGCGCTTCCCCCAACGTCGCGCGCGCCGGCATGGCGTTCGGGGCGACCTCTGTCGCCCGGCGAAGCGCGGCGACGGCGCCGGCAAAGGCGCCGGTGGTGTAGAGGGCGCAACCGAGGCCGTACCACCCAAGGTACAAACCGGGATCGGTGCGCACGGCGTCGCGGTATCGGGCAATGGCCTCGGTCAGCTTGCCGTCGGCGTGCAGCACGTCGGCCGCCGCGCAGAATTGTGTCGCTTCCATGGGGCCACCCTATCGCACGCGGAGCCGCACGTCATGGCCGGGCGCGATCCGGCGAGGCGTCGGACGTGCGGCGCAGGGTTCGGTTGCCTTTGTCCTTCGTGAGTTTTGTGGTGACGATTGCGGTCTTGCGCACGATCGCCAAAAAGGGCCTAGAGCGTGATCGCCCGAGGTTGAAGTCAACCTCAGGCGATCACGCTCTAGCCGCCCTCTCGCATCGCCCGCCAAATCCTGAACGGTGTTGCCGGTCCGTCGAACCCGGTCACACCGAATGGCGCCAGCGCGTCCAGGACGGCGTTGGCAATGGCGGGGAAGCCTCCGACCGCGCCAGCCTCCCCGGCGCCCTTCACCCCCAATGGATTGGTTGTGCAGGGCGTGCCGTTGAATGAAAGATCGAACGACGGCAGGTCGGCCGCGCGGGGCAACGCGTAATCCATGAAGCTCGCCGACACGGGCTGGCCGCTGGAGGGGTCGTAGACCGCCGCCTCCATCAGCGCCTGTCCGCTGCCCTGGGCGATCGCGCCATGCGCCTGACCCGACGCGATCATGGGGTTCACCAGCACCCCGTAATCGTCCACCGCGATGTAGCGATCGAGCGTGACACGGCCGGTTTCGCGATCGATCTCGACTTCCGCGACATGGGTGCCGTTGGGGAACGTCATCGCGTCGCGGGTCCAGTGGTGGTACGTGTCCAACGGGGTGTTCGCGGCACGGGCCAAGACGGCCACGTCGAGAATGCCGATCGAGCGGTTGGTGCCGTCGGCCAGGAAAACCCCATCTTCGAACCGGATGTCCTCCGGTGCGGCTTCGAGGGCCTTGGCAGCAATAACGATGCCTTTCTGGATAATGGTATCCGAGGCGCGCCAGATCGCTGTGCCACCCATATAGGTGGCGCGGGAGCTGCCATGCCCGCCGCCCATCGGTATCTGGTCGGTGTCGCCCTGGCGCAGGTGGATCAGCGCGTTCGCCACCCCCAGACGGTGCGCCAGGATCTGAGGAAACGTGGTCTCATGCCCCTGTCCGATGGTTTGGGTACCGGTAATGATCGAAACGGTGCCATCGGCCTCGAACCGGATATCCACGTTTTCCGAGGGCGGGCCGCCAGTCGCTTTGATGTGGCAGGCATAGCCCAGGCCGCGCAGGGCGCCGCGTTGTTCGCTGGCGGCCCGCCGCGCGGCGAACCCAGGCAGGTCGGCATTAGCCAGCGCGTTATCGAAACATTCAGCGAATCTTCCGCTGTCGACCACGAACCCGAATGCGTTGGTCATCGGGAAAATCCGCACTATATTCTTACGCCGTAATTCGGCCCGGTCGAACCCGCATTGCCGCGCCGCACGGTCGATCGAACGTTCCAGAATGTTGACGGTCTCGCCAAACCCGGGGCCGCGCGTCACGCCGATGGGGGTTTGGTTGGTCAATACCGCCTGGACATGAATTTCGATGGCCGGTAAGTTGTAAATGGTGCCTTGTAAATGCGGGTACTGAAACGTCTGCAACCCGCCGGCGCCGCCGGCCATGTAGCCGCCGAGGCAGGCCACGCTACTGACCCGCAACGCCAGGAAATTACCGGCCGTGTCGAGCGCCAATGTTGCCTCGGCATGATGATCCCGTGCCTGATGGTCGGTGAGAAAAACCTCGCTGCGCGTGGCGATCCATTTCACCGGGCGTCCGACCCGTTTCGCGGCCCAGGGAATGAGCGCATGTTCGGGATAGGTCATGTTCTTGGCGCCGAACCCACCGCCGACATCGGGTGCGATGAACCGCACCTTGTCCGGCGTGACCCCCAGCCAGCGCGCGGCGAAATCGCGGTTGTTGTGGATGGCCTGGGCCGAGACATGCGCGGTGTAGCGGTCCTCGGCCGGGTCGAAGGAGCCGACAACACCACGCGGTTCCATCGGGTTGGTGACGATCCGATGGTTGACGAAGCGGTGCGTTACGACATGGGCGGCGGCCGCAAAAGCCGCGTCCACGGCAGCAGCGTTGCCGTGCCGCCAGTCGAGGCACAGGTTTCCGGGCACTGCATCGGCGATGACCGGCGCCCCTGCTTCCTGGGCAGCCTCGTGCGATGTCACGGCCGGCAACGGCGCGTAACCAACGCTGACCAATTCCGCCGCGTCCATCGCCTGGGCGCGGGTCTCGGCGACCACCAGCGCCACGGGCTCTCCCACGAAGCGCACTTTATCACGCGCCAGTAATGGTTGCGGCATGAAGGCGAATTTCTCGCCTGTCTGGACATTGGCTTCTACCCCAGGGCGCATGGGTTGCAGCCCGTCCGCGTCGGCGTCGGCGATGGTCAATACCGCCAGGACCCCTGGCGCCCGCCGAGCTGTAATAGTATCGATATCGATTATAACTGCATGTGGATGCGGGGAGCGGACGAACACCGCGTGCGCCAGGCTGTCGAATGTCAAATCATCCAGGTAAGCACCGCCACCCTTCAAAAACCGGTCGTCTTCCCGGCGTTTGGGGGCATCGCCAATTTTCGAGGATGCATTCATGGACGGGCTCGCTTTTCGATCTGCGCTGGGTGGTGCTCTTTCACCCATTCTTGGGGAAAACCAGCGCGTCGTCCAGGTGGTCCCGGTAAGGCGATTCCGGACGGCAAAGCGGTGGCTATTACGATCCTGCTGCGGCTCAATCTGAACGGGCAGGGCGTCGGTTTGGATAAGTCGGCGTTCAAAACCTGCACCAAGCTCGACTCCACCCCGATGAAGGCGGTCTACGAACCGGGCGGCGTGGTTGCGATGACCTTCCCCGGCGGCACCCACGATCTGTGGTTCATCACGGAAAACATGCGTTGGGGCCAACTGCCGGCTTCGACCGACGCCAAAGCCCCGATCGCCGCGGTAAACCGGGAAGACATCTGGCGGGCGGCGGCGAAAAGCCTCGGCCTGCCGGCGCCCGAGGGCACCTCCCGCGGGATCGAGACACTCTTTGGCGGGATTAAATTTGACCCGGAGACGCCGGAGAAATATCTGGTGTCGCAGAAGATCAAAGTCGGATAACCCCTCGCATGTCCTCCAAACCCCAACTCCGGCTCGGCGCCTTCATGCGCCCGGCCAGCATCCATGCCGCCGCTTGGCGCTATCCCGGCGCATTTTCCGACGCGAACTTCAACCTCAAGCACATGGTGCGCTTCGCCCAGACGCTGGAGCGCGGCCGCTTCGATGCGTTCTTCATGGCCGACCATTTGGGCGTGCTGAACATGCCGATCCAGGCGCTGAAGCGATCCGCGACGGTGACCTCGTTCGAGCCGCTCACGTTGCTGCCGGCTTTGGCCATGGTCACCGAGCATTTGGGGCTGATCGCAACTGCGTCCACCACCTTCGACCAGCCGTTCCACATCGCCAGGCGGTTCGCGTCCCTGGACCACATCAGCGGCGGGCGTGCGGCGTGGAACGTGGTGACCACGTCCAACCCGGACTCAGCCCTGAATTTCGGCATGGACGAGCATGTCGAGCACGACGAACGCTACTGGCGCGCCCGCGAGTTCATTGGCGTGGTGAAAGGCCTGTGGGATTCGTTCGCCGAGGACGCGTTCGTCCGCAACGTCGAAACCGGCCAGTATTTCGATCCGGCTCGCATGCATGTCCTGAACCATGTCGGACAACATCTGTCGGTGCGTGGCCCGCTGAACATCGCCCGCCCCATCCAGGGCCACCCGGTGATCGTGCAGGCCGGCGCATCCGAAGCCGGGCGTCAGATCGCTGCCGAAACCGCCGAGGTGATCTTCGCGAGTCAGCGCGACATTGGGGAGGCGCGGGCGTTCTCGGCCGATATCCGCGCCCGGATGGTGAAGTTGGGGCGGAATCCCGAGCACATGAAGATCCTGCCGGGGTGTTTCGTGGTGGTGGGGGAGACGGAGGACGAAGCGCGGGAGAAACGCCTGCTGCTGGACAGCCTAGTGCACTACGACAGCGCCATCGCGCAGTTGTCGATCAATCTGGGCTGCGATGCATCCGTGTTCGATCCGGATGCGCCGTTGCCGGAGATCCCGCCCTCGAACGCCAGCCAAAGCGGGCGGGATCGTACGGTGGCGATGGCTGCGCGGGAGGGGCTGACGGTGCGGCAACTCGCGCAACGGATCGGTGGATATGGCGGGCTGTCGATGGTGGGCACGCCCGCGTCGATCGCCGATCGGATGGAGGAATGGCTGGAAACGGGAGCGTCGGACGGGTTCAATATCATGTTCCCGTATTTGCCGGGCGGGTTGGACGATTTTGTCGATATGGTGGTGCCGGAGTTGCAACGGCGGGGGCTGTTCCGGACGGAATACGAAGGGAAAACGTTGCGGGAGAATTTGGGGCTGCCGAGGCCGGAGAACCAGTTTTTCCCAGAGGGGTAGGGGGGATGGGTCGCGCCCGCGATACCCCGTCCAATCGTAAAATGTTGGAATCTCCGGCCGATTTCATCTATCTTCGACCGAAGGACGACACACTCCACCATCCCCTGAACGCACCCCGGCCGCACGCGTCCGAACCCGTGTTCGCACCGCCGGGTAGGCCGCCGCGCGCAGCCGGGTGTTCGGGGCAGCGCTTGCCTTTGCCCGCAAGCGTTGATCTTGCCTCCATATCGGGAGTGCGATTTCGTTTGTTGTGACTTCCCGCAGCGGGAAGACCCGGCGCAACCCGGACCGGGCGAGCCTTCGGTTACCTGCTCTGCGTGTCTGGGGACACCGATTGCACGGCCCCGAGCGCCTACACCGCCAGCCAGCGGTGGCGGCACCAACTGAGGCCGCTGGACGCTTTACCTTCGACCGGTGCGAAGCCGCCAGCCTGGGTTAAGTCGGCGCCATTGTCATGAACCGTCGGCGGCTCGCGGCCGTCCCGGTGACGCCGATGTGGTTCCGGAGGCTGAGTGAACCCGACGGCGGCCCGCAGGGTCGCATGCCTAGAGCGTGATCGCCTGAGGTTGACTTCAACCTCGGGCGTGAATCACCCTCTCAAACAAAGGCTTAGACCATGATCCAACGCCTAGATCGCATGCAACCTCAAACGATCATGGTCTAAGGAACAGCAAGCCGCATCTGCGTAACACTCGCCTTGCTGACCGTCGGAACGGTCGCCAACGCCGCCGAGGGCGCGGGATGGAATGTGGTCGTGGGTTCCTTCCCCGAGGACAACACCGCACGAATGGCCGGCGACGTGCAACGCATCTCCACCACCATGGCAAAATGCGGGTTGAACACATTCAACGATTTTTCGGGCAAATTCCGCGGCTTTCGGCCCGGCT
>JANXTL010000275.1 GCA_025352375.1 Acetobacteraceae bacterium
GTTTGAGGTTGCATGCGATCTCGGCGTTGGATCATGGTCTAAGCCTTTGTTTGAGAGGGTGATTCACGCCCGAGGTTGAAGTCAACCTCAGGCGATCACGCTCTAAGCACCGTGATCGAGGTGTCCCGCGGCAAGGCGAGCCAGCGCATCGTAAATCTTGCGTTCGATCTCAATACCTTCGACCAAAAACCGAGCACGGGTCTTGTAGGAACGTTCGCCAGGGATGCGGATTTCGTCGACGCCCTCGCGGCGCTGGGTGGCTTTGATCGTTTCGATGCGCTTGGACACTTCATGCCGGTAGTCATCCGCCGACAGAAACAAATCCGGTTTGAACGCCATGAACATATAGCCGCCGATATCGCCCTTCGGCCGCGTCGGGGCGGATAATGCGCCCAGTGCGTCCATGGCCAACGCGAGGCCGAAGCCCTTGTAGCCGCCCTCCGGCCCGCCGAACGGCAGCAGCGTGCCCTGCCGAGCGACCCTGGCGTCGGTGGTCGGGTGACCGTTCGGACCGAGTGCGACGCCTTCGGGGATCGGCGTGCCGATACGCGCGCGGAATTGCAGATCGGTGCCCATGAACGCCGAGGTGCCCATGTCGATCACCAGCGGATCGCCTTCGGTCGGAAAGCCGAATGCGATCGGGTTGGTGCCAAGCGCGGGACGGGCACCACCAAACGGGGCAACCGACGGGGGCGATGCGACGGTGTGGATGACGACGAAGCCGGCGCGGGCGATCATTTCGCAGTAATAGGCGCTGCGCCCGGTCATCGAAGTGTTGCCCATGCTGACGATTGCGAGACCGTGTGCCTCCGCGCGCCGAATGGTCTCCTCGGCGGTGCGGTAGCCGGCGATCATGCCGTTGTTGTTGCCGCCATCGAGCAACGCGGTCGCCCCGGACTCTTTCATCACCGACACGGGGTGGCGCGGTTTGCCGAAACGGGGCTCGTCGATGACGTTCAGCAGCTTGGGCAGGCCGGAATATTCGTAGCCACACAACGCTGCATCCAGGACGTGATCGGTCAGGATGCGGGCTTCTTCCGCATCGAAGCCGGCACCACGCATCGCGGCTTCCCCATGCGCGCGGGCTTCGGCGACCGTCATGCGGACGCGCTCGTTGGTCGTCATTGCAATATCCTCGATGTTATGCCGAAAGCTCGTAAGGCTCTAGCGACTCTTGGGCGGCCATCCGGATTTCATGCCATTTTCGCACGCCGCCGTAGTACGCCAGACTTCCGGGCTGCGCGTTGCCGTCGCCGTTATAATACGACAGGCAATCCCGCAGCGGGCGGGTACTGAGATCGGCCTCCCGGCAGTGATCGGCGTAGGCGATTTCGGACTCCTTGCGTACATCGACCGAATGGGCACCGCGCTCGCGCATGGTGGTCAGTAACCACACGACATAATCGGTCTGACCTTCCATCGTACGGGTGAAATTGAATTGCCCGCCGCCGCTTTGGGGACCCGAGAGGATGTAAAGATTGGGGAACCCGTTGCTATGCAGGCCGAGGAACGTCTTCACGCCCTCTTCGCCCCACTTCCCGCGCAAGGTGCGGCCGTCCTTCCCAACGATCATGTTGAACGATCCCGCCCCCATCCATTGGAACCCGGTGGCATAGATCAGCACGTCCAGCGGATATTCCACGCCGTCGTGCACCACGCCGTTGGCGTTGATATGGGCAACACCGGTGGGTGCCGTGTCGACCAAGGTGACATGCGGCAGGTTGAAGGTTGGCAGATACTCGTCATGAAAGGTCGGGCGTTTGCATCCATAGGCGTAATATGGCTTCAATGCCGCCGCCGTTTTCGGATCCTTCACGATGGCATCGACGCGGGCACGAATTTGTTCCATGATCCGGAAATTCGTGTTGAGCTGCCGCTGCATCAATTCTTCCGGCGGCAATTCCCGGTCGTAGGTCCGCGGCGCGCGCACATCGGCGACTTTGCCGGACAGGTAATCGTCGTTGCCCTTCAGCGCGGTGCGGCCCGAGGAAATGCGCGCCAGCCGCTCACGCCGGGATTTCGCCCAGTTCGGTTCTTTCGACCAGGCTTCGATCTCCTCCTGTGTCGTCATGCGCTGATCGCGCACGTCGATGGTCGACGGCGTGCGCTGGAACAAGTGCAAGGACTTCACCACCTTGGCGACCTCCGGAACGGCCTGCACCGCGCTCGCGCCCGTGCCGATAATGCCGACGCGTTTTCCCGTCAGGTCGACGTTGTAGTCCCAGCGCGACGTGTGGAAGGATGCGCCGGCGAAGGTTTCCATCCCATCGATCCGCGCGAGCTTCGGCGTCGTCAGCGAACCATTGGCCAGCACCACATGGCGCGCGCGCATTTTATCGCCGCGATCGGTGGACACGATCCAACGGCCCGCGTCCTCATCCCATTCCGTCCGCTCCACCGTCGTGTGGAACAGGCAGCGATCGTAATAATCGAGTTTTTTCGCCATCAACTGGCAATATTCGAGGATTTCGAACCCGGAGGCGAACTTCATTGTCGGGAAGTAACCCATTTCCTCCAGCAACGGCAGATAGCTGTATGATTCGACGTCGCAGGCGATACCCGGATAGCGGTTCCAGTACCAGGTGCCGCCGACGTCACCGCCTTTTTCGCACACCCTGACATCGAGGAACCCGGCCGCCCGCATTTTGTACCACATTAACAACGATGCGAAGCCGGCCCCGATGACCAAGACCTCGCAATCGTCGGTCAGGGGGTCGCGTTCGATCGGGGGCGCCGAGTAGACGTCGGCCAAATACCGAGCAAATTCGCCTTCCATGGCGATGTAGTCGGCCGCGCCCTGGCGCGCTTTGTTGTACTCCCGATAACGTGCCTGCTCCTCGGCATCGAAGACCGCGCCCGGCGGCGGTGGCGGCAGCGTCGTCAACGCCGCATCCGCGACCGGAGAATAGCCTTTGCCCGCGATCCGCTCGCTCGCCTTGGCGGCGCGGGTGTTAAATAACTTCAGGCCGCTGGCTTCGTCGATACGAATGGCTGGGCTCATGGTGGAACGCTCTCATGCTTGGGGGGTGGATGCTGCTAACGCCGTCGCGGGGTGTCAAGGTTGACCCCGGCCGCGCCCCGCCCCACCCTGGCCCTAGGAATAGCCAAGGAAACTGTCGATGTCCGCTCAACACAGCTGCTCCCCCGAAGAATGGGAGGCGCGGCTCGATCTCGCCGCCGCCTATCGCATGGGCGCCCGCCTCGGCTGGCACGACATGCTCGGCAACCATTTTTCCCTGCGCGTGCCCGGCACCGCGGACGCGTATCTGCTCAATCCCCTTGGCCTGTTTTTCGAGGAAATCACCGCTTCGTCGCTGGTAAAAATGGACACCAAAGGCAACGTCCTCAGCGACGCGCCGCACGGCATCAACAAGGCTGGCGAGGTTATCCATGGCGGCATTTACGCCGCCCGGCCGGACGTCGCCTCGGTGATGCATCTGCACTCCTCGGCCGGGGCCGGCGTGTCGGCGCAGGAAGACGGGCTGCTGCCGATTTCGCAGAACGCGTTAATCCTCATGGATCGCATTCGGTATCACGAGTACGAAGGCCCCGCGAGCAACGCCGAGGACGAACGCCGAGCGCTCGCGCGCGATCTGGCGGACGGCAGCATCCTGTTCCTGCGCAATCACGGCACCCTGACCGCCGGCCGGTCGATGGGCGAGGCCTTCGTGCTGCTGGGGCGCGTCGAGCGGGCGTGCGAAATCCAGATCGCGGCGCAGGCCGGATCGTCGGTGCATTACCCCAGCCAGGATGCGATCGACCGCACACGGGCGATTGGGGCGATGATGTATGGGGACAACAGCCGGTCCCCGCGCGCGAAACTGGAATGGGCGGCCTTCCGGCGGAAGGTCGATCGCGAGGACCCGGGCTACGCGGCATAATCGCGCTTTCCCGTCATGGTCGGGTAGCCAGGGACGTCACTCTGGCTAAAAATTCTCGTCGATGTACTGTCGTAGCGGGTTGAAGGCGACTTTCGCATGCGACAGGTCTATGGCAAGTTCCCTGTTCTGCTTGCAGAATGCCTCGATCATGTCGTAGTTGGCCTTGTAGTATGCCCGGGAGAAAGCGGCGACATCGCCGGTGACATTAGATTCGTCATCGTAACTCTTGACAGGCGGCCGGCCGATCTCTCCCGAGAACATGTTAGCGACCATGGTTGCCAACTCTTCCTCGTCGTCGCCCAGTCTGCCGAAATTGCCGGACACGGCGCGAGCAACATGGGCAAGTTCGTGCACGATGACTTCTTGCGGTGCGAATACGCGATCAAAGTCCTGTTCGTTACCGCCAAGGAACTCGCGGAGCCGCTGCCCGAATAACGGTGAAAAGGACATGACCACCGGAAAAAGGCCCATGCGACGGTCAACCCACGCAAAGGCGGCGTTGTCTTCGTCGTCGTCGTCCGCCTTAACGAGCGGAAAGATGAGCACCGGCCTCTTGTAGCCTTGTATCGCCCCGACCAAGGCTTTGCCCGTGACGGTCGTTTCGATCATACGTATAATGCCAACGACCTGTCCGATGTACTGCCTCGCCGCATGGTCGTCTTTGATACCATCCGGGCGGACCGTAAATGGACCAACTACCATTTGGGTGGACGCAGCTTGTTCGAATAGGTGCTCAGCATGCCCGATCAAAGGAGGGATAAAGCAGCCCATGACTCACTTCCACGTTGTGCGGACAGCTACGCTGATGAAGTGCCGATATCCTCCCCGTTGTGCGAAGGCATCGCAAGGAAAACTACCAAAAATCGATCACAATCCGGTGACATGCCCTTCGGGCGGACGCCGGTCGGGCTCATATGAGCCCGACCATGCCGACGTTGCGTTACGGTTACTCAGCCGCCATATTCGGCGTGAACTCCATCGGCAGCCCCTTGTGGCCGGTCAGGCGTTCGCCTTCCTCGTACATTTCGAAGGCCCGCTTCTTCAGCGCCGGCAGGACGGCGTTAATCAGGCTCTGGTCCACATCGGCCGCGATGCCCGGGTAGCCGGCGCGCGCGATCATCGCGGGGATGCGTCCGGCTTCCAGCTGTTCCAGCGACCAAACCAAGGGATCGTCGACGATCGTCAGGTCCCAGTTCTTGCGGTGGTTCTTATTGCGCGGGCCGTAGTGGTAATGCGCGTCCTTCCAGAAGCAGTCGAAGGCCAGCACTTCGGTTTCTTCGATGTAGCTTTTGCCGCGCGAGCCGCCGATGTCGGCCAGCACGTGCAGTGCCAAGCCGCCGTCGCCGTTCCGCTGACGCCGCATCTCGAGCCCGAAGCGGATTACGCCAGCTTCGAACAAGTCGGTGCCGCGGTTGTGCTTGACGACGTTGCGCTTGGTGAAGTGCATTTCGCGGGCGCAGGCCGCGACGTCGGGCAGGACGGCGTTCACCGCGTGCATGTCGGTCAACGCCGCGACGCCTTTATACCCGGCCTTTTCCAGCATCGCCGGCAGCTTGGCGCCCATGAGCTGGACGGCATAGGCGATCGGGTTGCCGTCGGTGATCGGGTCCATGCTGCAGTGAATGCCCATGCCGCCGCCGACCCGCAGCGGGGTCGACAGTTCGGCGTTTTCCGGGCCGTAGACGTAACCGCTTTGAATATCGAAGCAGTTGAACCGCAGCAGGGAGACCTCCTTGCCGCCGACGGTGGCGCACACATCGATCGAAACGCCCTGGTCCGAGTGGTCCTCGACGTTGGCATCCCACAGCTGATGCCGGACCGCGAAGGTCAACGGCGCGGCGGTAAATGTAGTCGCGGGGGATTGCGGCATGTCATGGAGCTCCTGTTTTGTGGCTTTGGTATCATTCTAGGAAGCAACCGCTCAAATCGCAAGCGCGGCGGCGCGTGCGCGGATCGCCTCGGGCCAGCGCGCGGGGCGGCGCGTGTCGAGGTCGAGGTTGACGCCATACTGACTGAGCCGGGCGACCTCGCCGCCAGACCGGAGGTCCGTCATGCGATGGATCATACGCAGCGACGAATTGCCCAGCAGCGCGATCCCGGTATCGACCAGATACGGTGCATCCAGCCGCAACGCGCCGGACAACTGAAGGATCAGCTCGAAGGTCGAAAAGCCCCGCCGGTTCTTCGCCATGTAGGCGCCGTCCATACCGACCGCGTTGCCGAATTGACCCGACGCGTTGGAGAACCGGTGCACCATGCTGCCGAGAGCGAAATTGCCGGCCGCGTCGACGTCGCCGGTTTTGACCCGCCCGCGTGCCGTCGGGACGAAGCGGGCGGTCGAGGGCGGATCGCCTCGCTCCTCGGCTGCCGGGCCGTTCCATACGCCCAGCCGCTCCGTTGGTATGGATGGCGCGTCCCAGGCCTCGTCGAACCAAGTGACGACCTCGCCATTGGCGGAATCGACGACCCGATGCCCCAGACGCACGCCGTTATCGCCGCTTTCCAGCGCAGCGCTTTCGATGTGAAAGCTCGCCCCGGCGCGGAGTTCGCGTGCGAAACGGGCAACGATCTGACGCGGCCGGCCTTTGAAGCCGAAGCTTTCGGCGAGTGTGGCTTCGGCTTCCTCCAGCCGGTCGAAGTAATAGGCGACGGTGAAATGTTCGGTCACGTCGCACTGCCAGGGCGGCACCGTGCCGCGGTAGGTTTCGGTCCAATTCGTCATTGTCGGGGTTCGGTCCATCGTTGCGGGTTATGCGGCCTTCGCGGCATCCTCGACGTAAAGCAGCGATCCGCCAAGATGCGGGGCAGCCGGCGCCTCAGCCGCCGACCAGCGGCATCACCTCGGCGGCGAAGCGCTGCAGGCGCTCGATGCTTTCGGCGATCGACTGGCCGCGGAAATCGAAGATCAGCTCGTGCACACCGATCGCGGCGAAGGTGCGGATGTCGCCGGCGATGGCGTCCGCGGCCCCGGAAAACGGGCGGCGGGAGCCGTCCGGAGACGGGATGCCGGTGTCGTACAGGGGCGCCTTGTAGGAGATCTCGATAGCCGAGAAGTCGCGGCCCTCGGCCTCGGTCAGCCGCTTCAGCGTATCCAGATGCGCTCGCATTTCCTGTGGCGGCAACGGGGAGGCCGCGACGGCGCCAACCGGGTGCCAACCGTCGCCATGTCTCGCCGTGCGGCGCAACGCTGCTTGGGAATGGCCGCCAACCCAAATGGGCGGGTGCGGCTTCTGCAACGGGAAGGGCTCGCAGCGAATATTGGCATATCGATAGAATTTGCCGTCGAAATTTGCCGGCGACTGCTGCCAGAGCTGCTTGAAAATCGCGATCCATTCATCGGTCACGGCGCCGCGTTTGTCGAACGCGGGACTGCCGAGCGCCTCGAACTCCTCCTGCAACCAACCGGTGCCGACGCCCAAGGTGACCCGCCCGCCGGACAGCACATCGAGGGACGCGACCATCTTCGCGGTCAAAACGGGATTCCGGTAGGGCAACACCAGAACCGATGTCACAAGACGCAGCCGCTCCGTCGCCCCGGCCAGCACGCCGAGGATCGAAAATGTCTCCAGCGCATCGCCGCCGCTGGGGTGCTTCCCGTCCACGGTGTACGGATAAATCGATTGACTTTCGACCGGCAGGACGACGTGGTCCGCGATCATGGCGGAGTGCAGGCCCAACCGTTCGCCTTCCCGCGCCAGTGCCAGAACACCCTCCCGCGTCGCGGTCGGGCCGCGGGTGGGCAGGTAGAATCCATAGCGCATTGGGTTGTCTCCTGCGTTCGGGTCGGACGGTACGACGAAGCGCCGGTGCTGGACAGGGCCACGGCGAAGCCGCCAAGTTTCGGGATAACGTGGAACAAGGAGTCTCCCATGCCGGAACTGACAGGCAAAGCAGCCCTGGTCACAGGCGCGCAGCAAGGCATCGGCGCGGCAATCGCGATCGCCCTTGCGCGGGATGGCGCGGATGTCGCGATCAATTATCTCGATGGCTTGCAGGAGGCCGAGGCAGTGGCCGCAGCCGTCCGCGCCACCGGCCAACGCGCGGTTCTCATTGCCGGCGACGTTGCCAAACCGGGCGGCCCCCGGCACCTGGTCGAAGCAACGGTCGCCGCGTTCGGCAAGATCGACATCCTGGTCAACAACGCCGGCGTGTTTCCGCGCGTGCCGTTCCTGGAGATGAAAGAGTCGGACTGGGATTTCGTGCATTCGATCAATCTGAAAGCAAGCTGCTTCTGCGCCCAGGCGGCGGCGCGGGCGATGACCGCCGCCGGCATTAAAGGCGCCATTGTCAGCCTCGCGTCCTCGGCGATCTTCGGCGCCTCCCCGTTCGGGGTCCATTACGCGGCGAGCAAAGGCGGCATTGTGTCGATGACGCGGGCCATGGCGTCGGAACTGGCGCCGTTCGGCATTCGGGTCAATGCCATCGCGCCCGGCCTGACCGACACCGCCCAACCGCGTTACGGCATGACCGAGGCGGAACTGGTCGCGCGTGCCGCCACGATGCCTTTGGGCCGGATCGGACGGCCCGAGGATATTGCCCATGTCGCTGTGTTCCTCGCGTCCGACAGGGCGGCTTTCATGACCGGGCAGATCGTGCACGCCAATGGCGGAATATTCATGGCATCGTGACGGACATTCGCCGCATCGTCCACGTCGACATGGACGCGTTCTACGCGTCGGTGGAGCAGCGCGACGACCCGTCGTTGCGCGGCCTGCCTTTGGCGGTGGGCAGCGCGCGGGAGCGTGGGGTCGTCGCGGCGGCGAGCTACGAAGCGCGCCGCTTCGGCGTTCACTCGGCGATGGCATCGGTCACGGCGAAGCGGAAATGCCCCGAGCTGATTTTTGTCCCACCGCGCTTCGACGTGTATCGCGCGGTGTCGCAGCAAATCCGGGACATTTTTGCCCGTTTCACACCGCTTATTCAGCCGCTGTCGCTGGATGAGGCCTATCTCGATGTGACCGATACAATGGGTGACGGGGGCACCGCCACCGCCATCGCGCGCGAGATCAAGGCCTTGATCCGCGCGGAAACCGGTCTGACGGCGTCCGCGGGCGTGTCGTATAACAAGTTCCTCGCCAAGCTGGCGTCCGACCATCGCAAGCCGGACGGGTTGTTCGTCATCACACCCGCCATGGGACCGGCCTTCGTGGAGACTCTGCCGATCGGCAAGTTCCATGGTGTCGGGCCAGCGACCGCGGCGAAGATGGCGGCGTTGGGCATCCAAACTGGCGCCGACCTGCGGCAGCAATCGCGCCAGATTCTGACCGCGCGGTTCGGCAAAGCCGGCGACACCTTCTACGCCGCTGCCCGAGCCGAAGACGACCGGCCGGTTGTCGCGGATTCACTCCGCAAATCCATCGGCGCGGAGACCACGTTTCAACGCGATCTTGTCGCATGGGACGACGCGGTGACAGCGCTCACCCCACTGTTTTCGAAAGTATGGGCGGCCTGTATTCGGACCGGCCTGGCGGGCCGGACGGTGACCGTCAAGGTGAAATACGCAGATTTCCAGCAGATCACCCGCAGCCGCTCCTGCACCGACGCGATCGCCACGCAATCGATGATGGAGCAAATGAGCCTCGATCTGCTGCGGCCACTGTTTCCGCCACCGCGCGGGGTGCGCCTGCTGGGGGTCACGGTGTCGCATCTCGATGACATCGCGACATCACCGCAACGGCAACTGGCGCTGCCCATCGCGCCGCCGTTGCAGTAGCGTCAGATCCCTGCCCGTTCTCGCTGCGTTTGCGCCTCGGTCGTCAGTGTGGCTGTGGGCTGGGCATCCAAACGGCGGACGTCGATCGGCTCCCCGGTGTCCTCGCAGTAGCCAAACGTAGCGTTGTCGAGGCGGGCCAGCGCCTGGTCGATCCGATGGAGAACAGCCTGCGCGCGTTCGCGGTTGCGGATGCCAAACTCCCGATCGACCGCGGCGCTGGCCTGATCGGCCTGATCGCCGTCACGCGCGTTATCGTCCGGGTTCGGGGGCGGGCTGGCATCCACTTCCCGCTGAGTCTCCTCCCGCAATCGCAGTAATTTCTGACGGAAATACGCGACCTGCGAAGGGTTCATGAACGCTTCGCTGGGGGACGGCTTGTAGCCGGGGGGCAACTCGATTGGCATGCTAGACCATGATCGTTTGAGGTTGCATGCGATCTCGGCGTTGGATCATGGTCTAAGCCTTTGTTTGAGAGGGTGATTCACGCCCGAGGTTGAAGTCAACCTCAGGCGATCACGCTCTAGGGACGCTATCAGTTGCCGTTTGAGGCAGCAACCACGATTATAGGCCGTATCGATGCCAACAACGGCACCATCTTACGCTCCCTCGCCCGAGGGCGTTGTTTTTGTGCCAGTCCGCCTATCTACGGGCGGCACAAAGGGTATTGAGATCGATCTCGGTGTCAAAAGCCCAGAATTTGCCGGTCAACGGTGATTTCTGACCTACGGCGAGCCAAGCCGCACAAGCGGCAGGCTGAAGTGCTCGTGCTTCTGCAAAGGCTCCAGCGGCCAGAACATCCATGAACCTGCCGATTGGGTCGGTGAAATCGGAGTAGCCGTGCTCGTGTATCAGGTCTTTCGGCACGCGGCCGCTCCGCAGCATCGCATCGATCTGGTCTTCGGATCGGCCCGGATTTAGCGCGCCCCAAAGCGGAAGGGCCAA
>JANXTL010000324.1 GCA_025352375.1 Acetobacteraceae bacterium
CTTCGAGCGTTTCGCGCTCTTCCAGACTCAAACGGACGACGTATTTTTTGACCGCGACCTCTGGCATGACCCGATTCCCGACGACGTTGTTAACGTTGCCAGAGAGCCACATATTGATACCAAAATCAACGACGTGGGGCATTAGTCAGCGCGTTCTTCTTTTCCGGCCGATTGAAGGCGATTTCAATCACCCCGGCTTCGCGCGTCACCAGAACAGTGTCGGTCATGGCATATGCATCTCGATATACGGCGGCAGGTTGAAGGCGCCAGCGTGAATCTCCGGCGTCCAGTACCGGGTTGTGCCCAGGATACCAGCAGCGTCCGCCCGAGCGCGAATCTCGGCGACGGGTACGGTCGTCAGGCCGGCGCTTTTTGCCGCCCAACCCAGCGTCATGAACCCGCCGACATAGGTCGGTACCGCCGCGACATAGGCGGTGACATACGGGAAGAATTGCTTCCGGCGCAGGCTGGTTTCCCGCAGTTCGTCGGCCTGCATGAACGGCACGCCGCACTGGTTCACGATCAAACCGTTCGCGGTCAGGATGCGGGCGCAATTCTGGTAGAATTCGTCGGTGAACAACACCTCGCCGACGCCGATCGGATCGGTGGAGTCGACGACGATCGCATCGAAGGAGCCATCCTGGGCGCGTTTCACATAGTCGATGCCATCGCCGACGATCACGTCCGCGCGCGGATCGTTCCATGCGTCGCCGGCGATGCCGGGCAGGAATTTCTTGCACAAGCGGATCACCTCGCCGTCGATCTCCACCATGACGGCGCGCTTGACGTTTTTGTGCTGCAAAACCCGGCGCAACACACCGCCATCGCCGGCGCCGATGATCAGAACGTTGGCCGCGGAACCGTGCGCCAGCAGGGGCACGTGGGTCAGCATTTCCTGATACACGAACTCATCGCGTTCGGTAATCTGGATCGCGCCGTCCAGCACCATGACGCGGCCATGCGACGAGCTTTCGAAAATCACGATGTCCTGGAAGTCGCTTTTCACCCGCGCCAGTTCGCGCGTTACCAGGAAGCGCTGGCCCCAGTCGGGGTAAAGCGATTCGTTGATCCAGCTGTCCGTCGTCATCGGAGGCTCCATACGAAAACACGGCCCGGACGTAAAACCCGGGCCGTGCGTGTCGTCAACGTGGGTAAAAGATTAAACGACCAAGCCGCGCCGCTGTTCGCCCAGCTGCACCGACGCCGGCTTAAACGCAGCCTTGATCGCGGGCAGGCCCAGGTATGGGTTGCACTCACCGCACATGAACACATCGATCGCGGCGAAATCGCGTTCCGGCCATGTGTGGATGGAAATATGGCTCTCGGCCAGCACCAGCACGCCGCTTACGCCGCCATTGGGCGAGAAGTGGTGGAAATGCCCGTGCAGAATCGTGGCCCCGGCGGCTTCCGCGGCTTCGCGCAGCGCGCGATCGATGTGCGCGGGATCGGCCAGATTGGTGGCGCCCCACAGATCGATCAGCAGATGCGTGCCAGCGAACTTCACCCCGTCCTTTTCGACGAAGTAGTCCTTCTGGACTTCGGTACTCTCTTCATGTGCCCGAGCAAGATCGGACGACGACTGGTTGCTGCTCGGGAGTTCCGAGACCATCCCCAGTGGGCTGAGTGCGTTCATAGCGTACCCTATCCTACCAGTAGACAGCCTGTTGGGTGGCGCGGACAGATCCGCACCACCCCCTTGGGCCAAGGCGGCGGAAAATGGTGAAAGGGGGGGGTAAAGGCAAGCGATATCTTGCCCAAGGGGTCAAAAAACTTTCACGGTGTCTTAAACGCCGCCATCGCGGCCGGTACTGCTCGGATCAGGCCGATTTCGCGTTCGGCGCGCGGAAGGTCCGCTGTGCCCTGCACGGGTTCGGCAGTCAGGAGGCGAATCGTATCGGCCAGCGGACCCGAGCCCAATCGGGAATCGAGTGTGGCCCGAAGCGCGGCCAAACCGTTACGGTTCCCGGACCGTTGAGCCGCCGTGGCCAAGCGCAGGACCAGCTGCCGCTGCGCGTCGTTGAGTTCACCGGTCGCGGGGATGGCGGTGCCGAGGACCTGCATCAGCGCTTCCTCGACCGCGGGCCAGTTGCCAGCCTGTTCGTATACGGCCGCCCGCACGGTGTCGGCGCGCGATCCGGTCAGGCCTGCGAGTGAAACAATCGCGCCTGCGGCGTCACCTAGGCGAGATTTCGCGGTCGCGGCCAGGATCCCGCGTTGCTCTGCCAGCTCTGGATCTAAGGCCGGCGCGACCGACGCGGCCAACGCCGCGACCGCTCCGGCGGCGTCCCCTTCCTTCAGGCGCAAATCCGCGAGGCGCGCGCCGAAAGTGGCCCGCCCGCCCGGCGTGGTGGCGGCCGCCACCAGTTTCTCCAGCAATGGCGCCGCGCGGGACGGCAGATCCAGCGCCATCAGCCGGTCGGCGAGGCGGGCTTGCAGGTCCTCATTACCGGGCATGGATTTGAACAGATCGGCGTTTTCGTCGACCAACGCCACCAAATCCAAGGGCGGAAGCGCGTCCGCGGCCTCACTGTAAAGGAGTGTGTTGAACATCCCCATCAAATGGTTTTGGACGGCTGGCGATTTGTCGGGGAAGTCGGTCTGTACCGTTCGAAGGTCGGCCAGCGCGGTCCGCCAAGCACCGGCCTGTCGATGCAAATCCGCGATGCGTTCCCGCAACGCCAGTTCCTGACGATCACCGCGCCAGACGTAGCGTAGCTTGTCCAGTGCGTTTGCGGCCTTCGCCGCATCCAACTGCCCCGCGGCCAACCGTACCTCGACCGCACGCGTCGCTGCGCGTGCGCGGTCGTGCCGGTCATGACTGACCGCCAAAGCATCCAATGCAGCCAACGCACCGGGCCCGTCGCCGTCCGCCTGCCGCAGGAGGGCTCGCGCGTAGTCAAGGCCGGGTGCGTCGCCAGCGAGCGTGAGCAGGCGCTTCGCCGCAGACGCTTCCCCACCCAGGATCATGGTCTCGGCCACCAGCGGTAGGATTCGGTCACGGATTCCTGCGGGGTACAGCAGCGCCAGTGGGCCTGTGGCGGCGAAGGTGGCCGCCGCGGTGGGCGATTGTTCGTCGGACCAAGCTTGTTTCACGGCGCGCCACAGAGCAATTTCATCGGTGCCGGATAGCCGGGGGTCATCGATCGCGCCCGCATCGCCAGGGCGTCCGGCCAGCAATGCGGCAATCGCGGCCAGGCCCGCGGTGTCTGGGGATTCGGCCTCCTTTGGGTCCTGTGCGGCGGCAACCCGCAAAAGTGCCTGGGCCTCCGCACCCATGCCGAGGGACAGCAGCGTGCTCGCGACGCCGTGGCGTTTCGGTCCTTTCGCCTGCGGTGGGGTGGCGGCGGTAGCGGCAATGCCCTGCGCGAGAGTCTGGCGCAAGGCGTCGGTCGATTGCGCCGGCAGTTGAAACCGGCGCGTCAGATGCACGGCCGCAGCGGCGGCTTCGGTGGCCTGGCTTGGTTGTGTGATCGCCAGTCCGTTCGGCCCGCCGGTGATCTGGAAGCCGGTTGGCACCGTCCGGAGTGCGACGCTGTCGGCGAGTGGCTCGACCACCACGCCAAGGTCTGCGGGGAGCAATGCGAACTCCGGGGTGCGACGGGCGGTCGGGAAGGTCTGGCCGGGGCGGCGCATCGTGCCAATCAGCAATGTGGCGCCCGTCGCTGGGTCGGCCATGCTGATCACGCTGCCCGGTGCCTCGGCCGGCAGGTCCAGATGGCCGTCTTTGGGCGAAAAAACGATGGCGCGCGCGGGTTTGACCGAGGGCCGGATGGTGATTTGCCAGCCAGCGGCTATACGCGTCAGGGCAATCCCCGTGTTCGGTGGTGGGTGCAGCACCAAAAGCGTGCCGGACGGCAACTCCCGCACCACGGCGGAGCCGAACACGGGATTGCGGCGCAGCGCAGCGAGGTCGATGGGACGGCGCTCGTCGAAGACCACGTAGTCGTCAGCACCGCGCCGGAACTGCGCTGCCCCGGTCTGGACGGCAAAGGGTACGGTGATGGCCACCCCTTCGGGTGGCAGGACCGGCGCCGCGACCAGGGCAATCGGGCCGGATGGGGCCGGAGCGGGCGTCGCAGGGGCCGACTGTTCCACGACCGGGTTGGCGGCGGGAGGAGGAATCGCTTGCGCCGGTGGGTCGGGGGCTTTGACCGGAACCGATTCCGAAACCGGTTTCGGCACCGGTTCCGACATCGGTTTCGGCGACGGTATCGGCGGTTCCCGCGCGGGTTTCGGTGGCACTGCCTTGGGATCGAGAACGTCGATCACGACATGGCCATCGATCCGCATTTCGCGCAATAACGCCCCGGCTGCGACCACGATGTCCGCTTGATCGGCCGACGCCTTTATCGACCGCACATTCCGAGGCGCACGCGGTGGTTGCTGCAAGGCGGTTTTGTCGGGGAACTTGATCGTGACGGTGTCCCCGGCGCGGTCGAGCTTGTAGCGCGTCCCTGCTTCGACATCGAAAACGAGACGTCCGAAGCCGGTGTGGTTGCCAGCCCGGATCGCGGTGCCGGAGGGAGGTTCGGCGAGTGCATGGCCAATGCACAACACCCCCAGTATCGTTTGCCATGACGCCGCGAATAACCACCTCAATCGAAACTCGCCATCAGCTTGTCGATGTCCGATTGATCCATGGCCTGCCGAGGGAGCTGCGGACCGTTCAGCAGTTCTTCCTGGGCGGTCAGCGCGGCTGGCGGAGGCGGCGACAGTCCGGCGGTGTTCTGGCCGAACGTGGCGATGATGCGGGCGACCTTTTCCTCAATGGTTTTGAGTGTGCCCACGACCTTGGTGATCCGCTGGCCGGTGATGTCCTGGAAGCTGCATGCTTCGTAGATTCGGGTTGTGGCCGCCTGCAACTTGTCGGCCGCATCTCCGTTTAGGGTCGCGGCGACGGTGTCCAGAGTCTCGCAGCTTTCCAGGATCGCATCGGTGGCCGCCGCCGTGTGTGCCACGATCGCGTCGAGTTCGTCGGTCGCGAATGGGATATGACATCCCGTTATATCGTCGACCTTCAATGCCGCGATCTCGAGTTTTGCGTTGGCGATGGTGCGACCCAGCTCCTCCACCTCCAGCAGTAAGGCGGTATCGTGGACCGTCAGGTCGTCGCTCATTGTCGTCAACACGGCACGTACCACCTCCGAGATGAGTTCAGGTTCCATTTGCGGTCGGTTGGCCCTTATTGCCGCAAGTCGTTCGGCCAGCAGGACGTCGCGGCGGGCATGGGAGTCAGGCATGCCCCAGCACCTTTTCGATTTTGTCTTTCAGCGTCTCGGCGTTGAACGGTTTGACAATGTAATTGGATACCCCGGCCGCCTTGGCAGCGACGACGTTTTCGGTCTTGCTTTCTGCCGTGATCATGATGAACGGCAGCTGTTTTAGCCGGCCGTCGGCGCGCACTTCCTGTAACAATTGCAACCCGGTCATCGGTGCCATGTTCCAGTCGCTGATCACCAGGCCGAAATTCCCAGCGCGCAGCTTGGACAAGGCCTCGGCCCCGTCGGAGGCTTCCTCGACGTTGTTGAATTCTATCTGCTTGAGCAAATTGCGGATGATCCGCAGCATCGTTTTGTAGTCGTCGACGATAAGCACGTTCATGGATTTGTCGATCGGCATGGCATGGGTTCCTTTCAGCCTTTTGGGAGAGCGGGAGGGGGAGGCGCCGGCGTGTCGAGGCGGCCTTTCGATTTCGCGAGCTGTGCCGTCACGTCGCGCGCTTTGTCGGGCGTCATCGCAGCGAGGATGGCGGCCGCTTTCGCTTCCTTCATGTGACCGATCAGCGGCAGCAACACCGGCATCGTCAGGTCGTTGAAGATGGCGGCGGCTTCCCTCGGCTTCATCGTTTCGTAAACCTTCACCAGGCTTTGCCAGTTGGCGTCCTCGCGCTGTTGCCGAGCGGCATCGAGGCCGGCGAGCTGGGACTGTAGGGCACGCAGTTCTTCGACGCGGGCAGAGAGTTTTTGCTCCGTGGCGGTCAGCACGGATTCCCTGACGGCGAGGGTGGCGTCGCGGCGTTCGAGTTCCTGCCGACGCTGGCGCAATTCCAGTAACACCGCGCGTTCGGCTTCGCTGACGGGCGGTGGGGCAGCGGGTTCGGGGGCAGCGGCGGGAACTGGGGTCGGAGCCGGGGCCGGAGCCGGGGGCGGTTTGTGCGGGGGATCGGCCGGTTTTTGCTCGTGTGCGGCGGCCTGTGCCGCACCAACCATGGCGGTTGGCCAAGCGTTCAGCAGCCAGAGGGCTTTGATCGCCAACAGCGAGGTGAGGGCCAGGATGGTCAGCGGCAGTAGCCGGGGGGTCGGGATTCGCACCGTCATCGCGCCATCCTCAGGGCTTGCAGCAGATCGCGTTCGGCTTGACTGCGCAGGCGCGGTTCGGGTTCGAATGCTTCCGCCATTGCCGGTGCGGATGCCGCTGCTGGCCTGGCTTGGCGAACCAGAGATTCAAGCCGGTCGGCGAGGCGGTCGCCGCGTTCGGTGAGGAACGCGAGGTCGCCCTTGAGCGTGACGGCGGTGTCGATTCGCTGGGCAATGTCGCGCCCGGCCCCGTCGGCGGTTTGGCGCAGACGGGCGATGCTGGTTTCAGCTTGCGATGTGCTGGCGTTAAAGCCGGCAACGAGCGATTCCAGCGAGGTTCGATCACGCTTCAGCACACCCAGCGCGCGCTCCAGCCGCAGCGCGTGAAAGAGTGTGGCGATGAGCAAACCACTGAGGCCGAGTTCGAGGATCCATTCCATACCGCGCATGATGCACTCGTATTGGTTAATAAAAGGTTAATGGAATTAATTTCTTTCATTTTGATGTTGGCGCGGCACCTCGCGTTCGATCATGACGGCGATGCGGTTCTTGCGCCGGCCGACCCGGCCCTCGAACAGCCGTACCGCGCCGCAGCTGATGTGTACCGACGAGCCGGGCATGGTGTTCAGCATGATGCGGGATCCCGGGACGAGGTTGACGACGTCCGACAGGCGCACGGTTTGTTCGTCGAGCACGACCTCGAGTTCGACATCGGTGGCCCACAGTTCCTCGGCCAGATGGGTTTCCCAGATGGAATCGCGGCCGAATTTCTCGCCCATGAACTGTTGCAGCAGCAACTCGCGCACCGGCTCGAGGGTCGCGTAGGGCAGCAGCAGCGCCAGGCTGCCGCCGCGATCCTCCATATCGATGCGTAGGCGCGCCAGGATGGCGGCGTTGGATAAGCGGCTGATGGTGGCGAAGCGGGGGTTTACCTCCAGCCGTTCGAACCGGAAGGTCACCGGACAGATCGGGTCGAAGCTGGCGGAGAGGTCGGCCAGAACGACGGTGATCAGCCGTTCCACCAAAGTCCGCTCAATCGTGGTGTAGGGTCGGCCTTCGATCCGCATCGCGGCGGTGCCGCGCCGTCCGCCCAGCAAGACGTCGACGATGGAGTAGATCAGCGCGGAATCCACCACCATCAGGCCGTAATTATCCCATTCGACGGCTTTGAACACCGCCAACATGGCCGGCAACGGGATGGAATTCAGGTAATCGCCGAAGCGCAGCGACAGGATGTTGTCGATTCCGACTTCCACGTTGTCGCTGGTGAAATTGCGCAACGACGTGGACATGATGCGCACGAGCCGGTCGTAGACGATCTCCAGCATCGGCAGGCGCTCGTATGACACGAGGCCAGAGCTGATGATGCGTTGCATGCCGGTACGCGCGTCACCGCCGGCCGGGCCATCGTCGAAGCCCAGCAGGCTATCGATCTCCGCCTGGTTCAGCACGCGCGCCGGTTGGGTGGGGTCTGACGGCGCGGCCGCGTCGGTTTCGGTGCCCCAGGCGGCCGCGAGGTCTTCTTCGGATTCGCTCATTGGATCAACATCTGGGTGAACAGGATGTCGGTGACCTTCGCCGGCAGGACCGCGACGTTAGCGCGCGCGATCAGTTCCTCCCGCAGGCGGTAGGTTCCGGCGGAGCCGCGTAGTTCCTCAGGTCGCATCTCCCTTAAATAGGTTTGAAAAAGGTCGAGCAGACGAGGCATCGCCTGCTTCACCTTCTCAACATCCTCGGCTTTCGACACCTCGAGCCGCGATTGCAGTTTGAGATAGCTGGGCCGCTTGGGGTCGCTGTTCAGGTTAGCGACGATGTCGGGCATGTCGACATAGATCGGAACCGCTGGCTTGGCGGCTTCGCGATGCAGTTCCTCGTGCTGCATGCCGAGCATTTTTGGGAGGATGCCGGAGAACCAGAGACCGGCGCCGCCGCCGAGAAGCAGTATCGGCAGCGCAAGCAGCATGAGCTTCTTTCGCTTGCCGGATTTGGCCGGCGGCGGGTCGTCCGGGCTCGGTTTCGGGTCTGGCTTGGCGCTCATGCGGAGCAGGGTGACAGGAAGAGGTTAATAAAAAGTTAAGGAAACCGGCTCTGAGCGGCATTTTTTGCCGGCATGGGCGATTTTGTCTGGGCACGTTCTGAGAGACGGCTCCCATTCACATTGCGGGAGGGGCTGGGGGGAGGGGTCGAAACCCCGGCAATCCTGCTGCTTTAACCCCTCCCCCTACCCCCTCCTGCAAGGGGACGGGGCGTGTTTCTGCGATGGCACACCCCTTGCTCTGCCCTTGGCACCCACCTTCCGGATCGCATGTCATGGACCTGAACAGCTCGATCGCCGCATCCCGCCTCATCGCGCAGCAACGCGCGATGGATGTCACCGCCAACAATCTTGCCAATGCGAATACACCTGGCTTCAAACGTCAGCAGGTGCAATTCGCCGATTGGCTCAGCCGCCAGAGCGGGATCGACGTGCCGCGGGGTGGCCAAATACTGGCCTATACCCAAGATCGCGCGACCTGGCGGGACAGCCAGCAGGGGGCGCTTTCTCACACCGGTAATACCTACGATATGGCGCTAACCGGGGAGGGGTACTTCACCGTCAATACCCCGCGGGGCGTCCGGCTGACGCGGGACGGACGGTTCGGGGCGGCGCCGGACGGCACCCTGGCCGACAGCAGCGGCAACGCGGTACTGGACAGCAACGGCCAGCCGCTGCGCATTCCCCCCAACACGACGCGGCTGGCGATCGCCGGAGACGGCACGCTGTCCGGCGATGCCGGCCCCATCGGCAAGATCGGCGTCGTCAAACCCAACGACCCCGCTCGGCTGCAAGCCGAAGGCGCGACGCTGATGAACGCACCCACCGGCACCGCCCCGGTCGCGGCACCGGGCATCGTCCAGGGCGCACTTGAGGAATCCAACGTCCAGCCGGTGCTGGAATTGACTCGCATGATGAACGACGCGCGGGAGTTTCAGTTCGTCAGCCAATACCTGCAGGCCGAGTCGGATCGCCAACAGAGTGCGATCGACAAACTCCTGCCCGCCAACGGCTAACCGGAGGCCCGAACCATGCGCTCCCTCGATATCGCCGGCACTGGCATGCAGGCGCAACAAACAAACGTCGAAGTCATTTCAAACAACATCGCCAACATGACCACGACCGGATTCAAGCGCCGCCGAGCGGAGTTTCAGGACCTGATGTACCAGAATTTGCGGCGGGTAGGTTCTAGCAGTTCGGAGTCCGGCAGCGTGCTGCCATCCGGTGCGCAGGTGGGGTTGGGCGTGAAAACCGCCGCGATTTATCGCATCAACGAGCAGGGGAACCTGCAACAGACCTCCAATACCCTCGATATGGCCGTGCAGGGCAATGGCTATTTTCAGATAACGATGCCCAGCGGGGAAACAGCCTACACCCGCGACGGAACGTTCGGGTTGGCGGCGGACGGCACCATCGTGACGGCCGATGGTTTCGTGGTGCAGCCGGGTCTGCAGATCCCCGCCGCCGCCACCAGCGTCACGGTGAATACGGCGGGTCAGGTGCAGGTGACTCTGTCGGGGCAGACCGCGCCGCAAACCATCGGGCAACTGCAATTGGCGGTTTTCCCGAATGAGGTTGGATTGGACGCGCAGGGCGATAACTTGTTTCTCCAGACCGCTGCGTCTGGCGCGCCGGTGACCGGCAACCCCAGATCGGCGGGTTTCGGTTCGGTGATGCAGGGGTTCACCGAAACGTCCAACGTCAATGTGGTGACCGAGATCACCAACCTGATCACCGCCCAGCGCGCCTACGAAATGAACAGCCGGGTGATCACGACCAGCAACGACATGCTCTCCACCCTGACCAACCTGCGGTGACGCCATGCGAGCCCTTTCCGCCGTTCTGATGCTGTGCGCCGCGATGCCCGCGACCGCCGCGACGCTGCGTCCCACCACCACGCTGCACAGCCCAACCGTAATGCTGCGCGACCTGTTCGACGATCCCGGGAGCGAAGGCGACCGCGTCCTCGGCCCTGGCCCGGCACCGGGCGGGCGCATCGTGGTGGAGGCACCGCAACTGCGTGCCATTGCCCGACAATTCGACGTGGACTGGCGCCCGGCTTCGTCGGCCGATCGCACGGTGCTGGAACGCCCGGGCTTTCCCATGGGCCGCGATGCCGCGCTGGCCGCGGTTCGCTCAGCGCTGGTGGCGGCCGGTGCGTCCCCGGATTGCGCGGTTGAGTTGACCGGCTTTACCGCGCCGCTGATTCCCTTGGGGGGCGTGCCGCAGGCCGTCGTGTCGCAACTGGAATACGATAGCCGGGGCGGGCGTTTCTCAGCTTTGCTCTCTGTCGCCGGGGCGGGCATGGAACCGGTCAATCTGCGCGTCGCCGGCCAGGTGCGGGAGATGCTGGACCTGCCGGTCGCAACAGGTTCGTTGGCGGTCGGTACCGTGATCGGGCCCGACGACCTGCACATGGCGCGCGTCGGTGCGAATACTTTGCGGAGCGACGCCATCCACAACGCCGAACAAGCCATCGGCATGCAGCTAACCCACCCCATCCCGGCCGGGCAGCCGCTTTACCCGAACGATCTGACCCGGCCGCTGATCGTGCGACGGGGTGCGCTGGTGCGGTTGCGGCTGGAAAGCGGCGGCCTGTCGGTCACCGGCCAAGGGGTCGCGTTGGATTCCGGCGCCCTGGGGGAACGGATCAAGGTACAGAACCCCGGCTCCCGCATTGTGCTGGAGGGTATTGTGATTGGTCCTGGCCTGGTGAGGATTGCCCCGAACACCAGCCCGGAAGCCGCCGCGGCGCGTGGCGACAATGTGTACCGGCAATGAAACCGGGTGCCCTAATGCTGGTGCTGCTGCTGACCGGATGCGGCGCGCTGACCCGTTTGTCGGAGGTCGGCCGCCCCCCCGGCATGACGCCCTCGGCCGATCCCACGAAGGAGCCGGGATGGCGTCCGATCACCATGCCGATGCCGAAACTGGAGACGACGCCGAACCAGGCCAACGCGTTGTGGCGGTCGGGCTCGCGCGCCTTCTTCAAGGATCAGCGGGCGGCGCAGGTCGGCGATATCGTGACGGTTCTGGTGACGATGAACGATTCTGCCAACCTCAATAACGCAACGACAGCCAACCGTACCGGAACGGAATCGGCCGGGATTCCGAACCTGTTCGGCATGGAAAAACTGGTGCCTCCGACGATCCTCGATCCGTCGAAGCTGTTTTCGTCCAGCTCCGCCAATACCGCGGCCGGCACCGGGCAAATCAAGCGCTCCGAGGCGGTGACATTGCGTTTGGCCGGCGTGGTGACGCAGGTGCTGCCGAACGGCAATCTGGTCATTTCGGCGCGTCAGGAGTTCCGGGTGAACGCCGAACTGCGGGAGTTGCAGGTGACCGGCGTGATCCGGCCGCAGGACATCGCCTCCGACAACACGGTCCTGCACGACCGCATGGCTGAGGCGCGGATTGCCTACGGCGGGCGGGGGCAGCTGATGGACGTGCAAAGCCCCAGGTGGGGTCAGCAGTTGATGGATATCGTGCTGCCGTTCTAAGCGGCCCGCGTTACCGCGCCGTCGTCCTCGATCGAAAGTGGATGCCAGTTGCGGGACACCACCCAATCCGGGCGGGGGTTTTCCCCGAGGACCGGTTTGTTGGCGACCGCGTTGCAGGATACGTAGATGTGCCACCGGTCGTCAGCCGACAGGTTATGGCCGGAAGCGTGCAGCACATTGCAATGGAACAGAACACCGGTGCCGGCGCGGCCCACGACTGGGACCGGTGGCGGGGAGGCGCGCAGAACCTCGATCATTTTCTGCTTCGGGATCGACCACAGCTTGTAAGATGTCGAGAGATCCTGAACCGACTCCAAAAGACCGAGCTTGTGGCTGCCAGGAACGATATACAGGCCGCCGCTGAATTCCGATGTGTCGTTCAGCATCACGTTGAATGTTGCCATGTTGGAAGTCGGGCAGCCGTCCTTGCTCCAGGAGTTGTAGTCCTGGTGCCACATCCAGGGCGTGCCCTCGATCGCTGGCTTGGCGTTGATTTTGGTGTGGTAGACATACACGTCGCCGCCGAGCACCTGTTGCACCGGATGCAGCACGCGCGGGGTGCGGACCAATGCCCGGAACGGAGCGGACGCAGTGGGTCCGTCGCCCTCATGCACCCGGAACAGGCTTTTCACCCCGCCGGTATGTTCGCGAACGACCTCCTCGGCGTGGATATCTGTGAGCCGGGCGACTTCCTGGCGCAGGACGGCGACCTCCGCCTGGGAAAACAGGTTGGGGAAGATCAGGAAGCCATCGCGTTCGTATTGGGCGCGCTGTGCGGATGTCAGTTCCATGGGTTGTCTCCTCCTCCAACGAATTGGATGACGATCCGGTCAGGAGTCAAGGGCGCCAACGCCTGCGGTCCGCCCGAGCCTGCATTTCTCACGGTGCATCGGGTAACGCGGTACCTTTTCCATGATCGAGCCCATTCCCCACCTGCGACCGACGGCATCGCCAAGGCAATCGCGCCCCGGCTTTGATATGAACGTTGGTCGACGGCATGATCAGGCTCCGGATGGTTTTCGTGGAGTTATTATATATAACGAATGCCGATGGCGAGGCAAGCCCAAACTGCAACGGCGGGACTGGACCGTCGCAGGAAGCCGGCCTTGGGTCACCCTGCCTTCATGTGCTCGGGGTGACACAAAGTGCTGCTCCACCTAAGACATCTCGATGCCGTCCCCCGCCACGTTTCTGCGCCTCACGCTGCCTTTGGCGGGGGTCAATGTCCTCAATCAGGCTTCCCGAGCGCTGCTGGCGACCATCGGTCCGGCGTTGGCGCTGGAGTTTGGATTATCGGCGACGGAGCTGGGGCTGCTGGCGGCGACGTTTTTCGCCTCCTACGCTTTGGCGCAGCTGCCCGCCGGGCTGGGGATGGATTTGTTCGGGGTGCGGCGGGTCCAGGCGGTGCTGGTGCTGGTTGCCGGGCTTGGGTTTTTGCTGTGCGCGTTGTCCGGTAGCTCGCTGGGGTTGGCGGTGGGGCGATTCGTCACCGGGCTGGGGGTCGCGGTCGGGATGATCGCCATGCTCACGGTGCATACCCAATGGCTGCCGCGGCATCAGGTTGCCGGCCGGACGGGGCTTGGGGTGTTCGTGGCCTCATTTGGGGGGATGGCTGCGACGCTGCCGGCGCAGCAGTTGTTGCCGCTTATCGGATGGCGCGGGCTATTCTCGATCATGGCGGGATTGTCGCTTGGGGTGTCGCTCTGGATCCTCCTCAGTGTGCCCGAACGGCCCGTCTCCGACGCGCCGAAACGCGGCTTGCGGGCGGAGATCGTGGAGTATGCGCGCATCGCCCGGCACCCGGCATTTCTGCGCATCGCGCCGGCGATCACGTTACTTTCGGGGCTGAACTTTACCTATGGAGGGCTGTGGGCCGGGCCTTGGCTGCGGGATGTCGGCGGATACGAAGGTGCGCTCCGGGCCGGGCTGCTCATGTGCTTCGCGCTGGGCATGATGGGCGGCAGCCTGTTCACCGGCCAGGCGGCGTCCTTCCTGACGCGTCGCGGGTATGACGCGATGGTCGTGCCCGGCATCGGTATGGCCGGGCTTGGGCTGACGCAACTTGTATTGATCCTCAACCTTTGGCCGAACACCGCTGCGATCGGCGCGATTTGGTTCCTGTTCGCGTTTGTCAGCGCGTCCGGCCCCACGGCCTATGCCGCGTTGTCGCACCGTTTCCCTGCCGAACTGGCGGGGCGCGTTGGCACGTTGATCAACTTCAGCATGCTGTTGGTGGTGTTCTTTCTGCAGAACGCGATCGGCTGGGTCCTGGACCTCTGGCCGAGAACCGCATCGGGCGGCTGGAGTGCCGTCGGGTACGGCTGGGCGATGGGCATGACCCTCGTGGCCCAGGCCGTGGCGGTCGGCTGGATGCTTTTTCCGCGACGCACCTAATCGTCGCGGTGGATGCGTTCCTTGCGTTCGTGGCGTTCTTGCGCCTCGATCGACATCGTCGCGATGGGCCGGGCTTCCAGGCGGCGCAGGCCGATGGGCTCACCGGTTTCATCGCACCAGCCATAGCTGCCGTCCTCGATTCGGCCGAGCGCCCGATCGATCTTGGAGACCAGTTTGCGGGCGCGATCACGGGTGCGAAGTTCTAAAGCCCGGTCGGTTTCCACGCTGGCGCGGTCGGTGATGTCGGCTTCCAGGATGCCGCCTTCGGAAAGGCTGGCCAGGGTGCCGTCGGCGTCCCGGATCAAGTCTGTACGCCAACGCAGGAGTTTTTGGCGAAAATATTCCACCTGGAGGGGGTTCATGAACTCCTCATCCTCCACGGGTCGATAGTCCGGGGGCAGACTTATCATCATGCTTTTCGATCCCGCTCGTCACGTTCCCGTTCGCGCCCTGGACAGCCCAAGGCCCGAACGGGCGGGCTTATAGCGGCGTGTTCCGGTTAGGCCAAGGGGCATGTAGCGCGATCAAGCGTTTGCAATAAAACGATTATCGGTTTGCGCTCCAACCGCGCCTGGCCACCTCCACCCTGGCCCGCAATCGCACCGCCGACAGGAGCGCCTGCAAAGGCGGTGACGCATACGCCAGGCCGGTGTCGAGCATGTCGTCGAGGCGTCGCAGGATCGAGACCGGGTCTTGATCGCCGAGCATGCTGCGTTGGAGAATGGCGAGTTCGGACAGGAGGGCGCTGGCCTTTTGCCGGGCAGGCGCCTCGTCTTCGGGCTCGGCGTCCCGCGGCGCGAGCAGGCTACTCATGGCCAGTGGGCCGGCGACGGGGGCGGGTTTGGCGTCGTCCTCCGGTACCGAGAAGCCCGGGGCGGGACGCATACCCGTGAAGGCCCGTATCCGCGCCGTGTTCGTCGGCCCCACGCGTTCGATTCCGGCCATGGCGATGCCTCCTGTTTGCGCCGCTCGGCAGGATTTGCCGGCCGGTGTCCCGAGGAAACGCGTGGATTTCCTTGGGACGCGGACTGGCACGGCGCTTGCTGTGCGAGGCAGGAGAATACCACGCAACCGTTAATAAACCGTTAACGCAGGCCATGAATCCTCGAGCAATCCCGATCGTTTTCGCACTCTTCTGCCTGCTGCCCTCGATCGCGGCAGCACAGGTGCGGATAAAAGACATCACCGATGTGGAGGGGGTGCGGGAAAACCAACTGATTGGGTACGGCCTAGTGGTGGGCCTCAATGGCACCGGGGACAAGCTGAACAACAATGTGTTCACCCGCGAGTCGCTGATCGGCATGCTGGAGCGGCTCGGCGTCAACACCCGCGACCAGGCGACCGCCTTGTCCACCAAGAACGTCGCGGCGGTGATGGTGACCGCGCAATTGCCCGCCTTCGCCCGCAGCGGCAGCCGGATCGACATCGCGATTTCCGCCCTCGGCGACGCGACCAACCTGACCGGGGGTATCCTGCTGGTCACCCCGCTGCTCGGTGCGGATGGAGAGGTGTACGCGGTCGGCCAAGGCCCCCTGTCCAGCGCGGCGATCGCGGCGCGCGGTGCCGCGAGTTCCGTGAGCCGTGGGGTCCCTACGTCGGCGCGTATCAGCAATGGTGCGACGGTGGAGAAAGAGGTCGCGTTCCAGCTCGACAAGAACAACACCCTGCGCCTCGGGCTGCGGAATCCGGATCTGACCACGGCTCGGCGGATCGCGGCCGCCATCAATGGCGCGGTCGGGGCGATCAGCAAAGCCACCGACCCCCGCACCGTGGCCATTACACTGGGCGGGCGGGACCCGATCGACACCCTGGCGGCGATCGAGAACCTGCCGATCGTTCCCGACAACGAGGCGCGGGTGGTGATCGATGAGGCCAGCGGCACCATCGTCATGGGCGCCAATGTGCGCATCAGCACCGTGGCCATCGCCCAGGGCAACCTGACCATCCGGGTGACGGAGACGCCACTGGTGAGCCAGCCCGGACCCTTGTCCAACGGCACGACGGTCACCGCGCCCCGGACCCAGATCCAGATCGATGCGCAGAACGATCGCAAACTGGGCGTTCTGGAATCCGGCGCCACCCTGCGCGACCTCGTTGCCAGCCTCAATGCCCTGGGGGTTGGGCCGCGCGACCTGATCAGCATCCTGCAAGCGATCAAAGCGGCCGGCGCGCTGCACGCGGATTTGGAGATACGGTAATGGATATAGCCCCCCCCGCTTTGGCGACAGTGCAAAAGGCTGCCCGGGATTTCGAGGCGATGGCGATCGGCCAGCTCCTGGCGCCCATGTTCGACACGGTCGACAGCGCGCACGGGCTGTTCGGTGGCGGGGCGGGTGAGGAAACCTGGAAGCCCATGCTGATCGCCGAGTTCGGCAAGCATATCGCCGCGCATGGCGGCTTCGGCCTCGCGGCACCGGTGATGGCGGCGATGCTGCGGATGCAGGAAGCGCGAACAGGGAGTGGTGGACAATGAGCACGTCGTTGATCGAGACCGTATCGGGGCTGGCGGACACACTGGCGCGAGAGAACGCCGCCTTGGAGGCGCTGGACCTGTCCGGCGCGGTCGCGGTGCTACCGGAGAAGCGCCGCGCTTTGGCGTTGCTGACCGAGGCGGACGCCGTGTCGCTGACGGCCGAACAGCGGCCGGCGATGGAAGTGGCGCTGCGCCGGTTGCGGGAACTGGCCAGCGAGAACCGCCTGCTGCTGCAACGCGCGCTGACGGTGCAGAGCCGGGTGATCGAGATCGTGGCCGGCGCGCTGCCTCGGCCGGCGCCTGGAGGGCGGTACGCGGCGCCGGGGGTGCGGGTGCCGGCGGTGCGGGCTATGGCGTGGTCGATGTCGACGCGGGTTTGATCCTCACGTTGCATGGACTCACGAAGAGTCGCGAAGCGGCGTTGGCGTCGCCAATGGTTTTGGACCACACGGGCGCGGGTGGGACCGGCTGGATGCCTGCCTTCGCGATCCTTGGTGGCTTTGATTCTTCGTGCCCTTCGTGAGGAAACTCGCCGACATGCGGTGCACACGGATCGATCGGACGAGGCCCAAACGCTATGGCCCCGCCTGCACCAGTGCCGGTTCCGTCATTGCAAGCGCTCGCTCGGCGATCGGCTGCCAGTAAGCGACGCCGCCCCGGCGATAGAGCTCGGTGGCGTTGAGAGGGGGGAGGTTTTACGCCATATCGCTTCCAGACCCTGCTCGGGCATGGTACCCTCCCGGTATGGATCAGCCGCTCCCGGACCCCGTGCGGTTTGCGCCGCTTTATGCCCCGCTGTTGGCGGTGCCGGAGGCGGCCGATGGGTGTTTCGTCATCGCCCGCGCCGCACAGTCGTTGGATGGATACATCGCCACCCGTGACGGGGAGTCCTTTTGGGTCGGCGGGCCGGAGGACCTCGCGCACACCCACCGCCTTCGGTCCCTCTGCGACGCGGTGGTGGTGGGGGCGTCCACGGTTCGGACCGACAATCCGCAGCTCACAACGCGGTTGGTGGCGGGGCCGAGCCCGGTGCGGGTCGTGCTGGATACAGAACGGCGGTTGGCTGGGCATTATCGCGTGTTCACCGGAGAAGGGCCGGAAACGCTTCTGCTGTGCGCCCCGGATATCGCCGGCGATTCTACCTTTGGGACTGCGCGCGCGGTAAAGGTGCGACGGGGATCGTATGGGTTGGATATCGAGGCGATTCTCGCGGCCCTCGCCGAACGCGGCTTGCGGCGGATATTGATCGAGGGCGGGGGCATTACCGTCGCAAGCTTCCTGCAATCAGGCGCGTTGGACCGGCTGCACGTCACCATCGCCCCGCTGCTGATGGGCGGCGGCATCCCGGCCTTCCCCCTGCCGCCGGTTGATCGCCTGGCGGACGCGTCACGGTTCGGGTGGACGATACATCCGCTCGGTGGCGATTTGCTAGTCGATATTCCGCTGATTCGGCGCGTATGACGATGGCGCGCGCGTTCTGGGCGGTGGCGCCCGGTGTGGGTGAAATTCGCGCCGAAATCCTGCCGGCGCCAACCGCCGATCATGTGTTGGTGAAAACGATCGCCACCGGGGTATCCCGCGGGACCGAGGCGCTGGTATTCGCCGGCCGCGTGCCGAAAAGCCAATACACGGCCATGCGGGCACCGATGATGGGCGGGGATTTTCCGTTCCCGGTGAAATACGGCTACTGCGCCGTGGGCGCATTGGTCGGCGGCGGCCGGGTGTTCGTGTTGCATCCGCACCAGGATGTCTTCCATGCCCACGTGTCGATGTGTGTTCCCATCCCGGACTCGGTGCCCGACCATCGCGCGGTGCTGGCAGCGAACATGGAAACGGCGGTCAACATCGTTTGGGATGCCGCGCCTTTGGTCGGGGAGCGTATCCTGGCGATCGGCGCCGGTGTGGTCGGGCTGCTGACCGCGTCATTGCTGGCCCGCATCCCCGGCGCTTGCGTAACGGTTGTCGATACCGATGGCTCGCGTGCGCCGCTGGCGGAACGGTTCGGCTGCCGTTTCGCCGCCCCGGACGCAGCACCGGCGGACCAGGAGCTGATTGTGCATACTTCGGCGTCGGAAGCCGGGCTGCGGCTGGCCCTGGATCGCTCGGCGTTCGAGGGCCGTATTGTCGAGGCCAGTTGGTACGGAGACCGTGCCCCGTCCGTGCCGCTCGGTGAATCGTTTCATGCGCGGCGGTTGCGTTTGATCGGGTCTCAGGTCGGCGCCATCGCGCCGCCGATGCGGGGGCGTCGGACGTATGGGCAGCGGCTGGCGCAGGCGCTCGATTTGCTGGCCGACCCCGCCTATGACGCGCTGCTACAAGGGCCGACCCCGTTCGAATCGTTGCCATCGGCGATGCCGTGGATTCTGGCGCCGGGCGGGTTATGCCATGTCATTACCTACGGGGAAACCGCATGTTCAGCCTGACAGTCTGCGACCACATAATGATCGCTCACAGTTTCCAGGGCGAGGAATTCGGCCCGGCGCAACGCCTGCATGGTGCCACCTTCGCGGTCGAGGCGGAGTTCCGCGCCCCCAGGCTGGACCCGCACCAATTGCTGGTGGACATCGGCCTGGCCAAGACCGTGCTGCGGCAATTGCTGGATACCGTCGATTACAGCAATCTGGACGACAATTATTTACTAAAGGGCATCAACACCACCACCGAATACATGGCGTTCCATATTTTCGGGTTGCTCGCCGCCGCCTGCCGCGACGGGCGTTTGGGCGATGGCGGCCGTGCGGTCACCGGGTTGAAGATATTGTTACGGGAGGCACCGACTGCCTGGGCAGCGTATGAAGCGGATATCGGATAAGCGAAAGGACCCCACCCATGCCAGCCGTCACCACCGAACATCGCGGCCAGATCTCCATCATCCGTATCAATCGTCCCGAGCGGCTGAACGCCATCAATCAGGCCGTGGCGGTGGAGATGCAGCAGGCCTTCCAGGCGTTCGACGCCGACGACAACCAGCGTGTCGCCATCCTGTCCGGCGCCGGGGAAAAAGCCTTCTGCTCGGGGGCCGACGTCTCGGACCTGCCGGAACTCTGGCGCGCCATCCCCAACGTGGGCTTCAAGACCGACAAACCGATCATCGCCGCAACCACCGGCTGGGTGATCGGCGGCGCCATCGTGATGGTGATGATGTGCGACCTGATGGTGTCCACCGAGAGCACCACATTCTACTACCCCGAGGCCAAACTCGGCACGACGGCGGGCGGTATTTCCACCCTCGCATCGCGGATGCCGCACAAGCTGGCGATGGAAATCATGTTGCTGGGGAGCAAAATCCCCGCCCAGCGCGCCTACGACGTGGGCTTCGTCAACCGCGTCGTGCCGAACGGTCAGCACGAAGCGGCGGCGCTCGAGATGGCGGAGCAACTCCTGGAGTCCGCCCCGCTGGTGATTGGCGCGCTGAAGCGGCTGGTTGCCGAGGTGATGCCGGTCGGTCCGATCGAGCACATGGTCGAAACGGCGCAGGTTCTGGCACGGGTGAAACAATCCGACGACCTGAAAGAAGGCATTCAGGCCTTCAAGGACAAGCGCAAACCCGTCTTCCGCGGCCGGTAACCCGATGCCGTTGCGGAAATTTCAGTGCCCGGAGTGCCAGTCTTCTTTAATCGGCACGCCCGATGTCGGGGTTATGTGCGAGCGCTGCGACGCGCGGATGACGGTGACCGACGGCATTTTGGATTTCGTCACGGGGAATACCGGTCTGGTCAGCGAACCCGCCGGCCCGGCGATGCCATATCAAGAACTCAAAAACCTCGCAGCGGGCTATTGGCCCGGCCTGCTCGGCTCGGTGTTGGAGGTTGGGTGCGGCACTGGGCTGCTAACGCGCGGCCTGATCCAGGGCAACGAAGCAACCGACCTGGTAGTGACGGATGGATCGTTGCTGATGTTGCAGGCAACGCGGCGGCACCTCGGCCAGGCCGGACTGCTAACGAATATACCGTTGATCTTCGCCACCCATCGCGGTACCGAACCTGTGTTTCGCGACAGCGCATTCGATACGTGCGCGGGCACGTCGGTGCTAAACCGGATGCACGATGTGCGCGGTTTCATGTCCAATATGTTCCGTTGGCTCCGGCCGGGCGGGCGGGCGTTCTTTACGGAACCGAATGTGCGGTATCATCGAGCCCTGGGGCAGACGCTGGCGGATATTCTGGCGCTTTTGTATCGGGAGGATCCGGGTTTCTCGCACGGGAAGCAGTCGCTCCTGAATATCGTCAGCCAATGGCGGCGGGGCATTCTGCATCTGGGCGATCTGCCGTTCCTGGCCGCGCTGGAAGACAAGCACATGTTCGCTGGCGATACGTTCGAGGCAATGGGGCGGGAGATCGGATTCGCGAAGACGATTGCCATTCCCGTGGCGTTCGGCCCAACCGGCGTAGGTTTTATCGGCCGTTTATGCGAACAACTCGGGGTGGAGGAACCCGTACGATCCACGGTCCTCGGTTTGTTGCCGGCGTTTGCCGACCGGTATTTGTCGTTGCTCAGTCCTCGGGATCGGACGGATCGTTTCCTGTTTTGGCTGGAAAAGGGGGTCGGCCCGATTGCTCGCCATTTCCGCGGCCCACCCGCGATGGAAGGCGAACTGCCGACAGACTTGCCGGACTCGTTTCGGGTGGGCGGGCTGCCACCGCGCTGGTCGTTCGAACTGGCGGCGTCGCGGACGGACGATGGGATCGCGCTGCGGGTCCACGGCTGGTGTGTGGTCAACACCGATGTGCGCTGGATCCGGGTGACGCTGGGGGGTGTCGGCCGGGACACACCGGTCTGGCTGCCGCGGCCCGATGTACCCGCCTCTGTCGATCCCCATGCCGCCTATGCCTCATGGAATGCACTATGCTGCGGCGTGGATGAGACACTATGCTTCCCGGACGGCGGGTTGGACCTGCGCATCGAAATCGTTCTGTCCAGCGGCGCCATTCGCGCGGTGCCCGCACCACCGAACCTGACGCTGGATGAGACCGTGGTTGTGACACAATAGACCCTGAAAGGGCGCGATCATGCCGAAACAAGGACTACCACCCCCGGAACGTGCTCAAACCGTCGCTCGCGTCGCCCTGGCGGCCGCGCTGATAGGCTTGGCACTTTGGACGCTTTGGGAATTTATCCCGGCCCTGGTGTGGGCGGGCATCATCGCGATCGGTATCGGCCCGTCGTACCGCACGGCCGAACGGCATTTCCCGCCGGGCAAGCACAATTTATTGCTGCCCAGCGTGTTTACTGCGCTGATCGCATTGGTGTTTGTCGTGCCGTTGGCCATCGCCGGCATTCGGGTGGCCAGGGAATGGCATATTGTTATGGAGTGGCTGATCAGCGCCCGGCAAACCGGAATTCCGGCGCCGGATTGGTTGGCGCACTTGCCCTGGGGTGCCGATCAGGCCGTCGCGTGGTGGAACGAAAATCTCGCGGACAAGGATGCCGCCGTGGAACTGCTGCACCGGGTCGACCGAGCGCAATTGTTGCTGACGGGCCGGCAGCTCGGGGCGGGGCTGATCCACCGCGCGATTCTGTTCGGATTTAGCCTGCTGACGCTGTTTTTCCTGTTCAAGGACGGCGACCACCTGGTCGTCCAGATGCGCCACGCCAGCGCTCGGGCGTTCGGGCCCAGCGGGGAGCGGATCGGTCGGCAGATTATTGCGTCAGTGCATGGAACGGTGAACGGACTGGTGTTGGTGGGGCTGGCCGAGGGTGTGTTGATGGGCATCGTGTATGCCTTCACCGGTGTACCCCATCCGGCACTGTTCGGCGCGGTGACCGCCGTGGCGGCAATGATCCCGTTCGGGGCGCCGCTCGTGTTCGGTTTGGCCGCTTTTATGCTGGTGGCGCAAGGTTCCGGGACGGCCGCGGTGGTGGTCGTTGTCGCCGGCATGGTGGTGACATTCGTCGCCGATCATTTCGTGCGGCCGGTGCTCATCGGCGGGGCGACAAAACTGCCATTCATATGGGTCCTGTTCGGAATCCTCGGCGGCGTCGCGACATGGGGGCTGCTGGGCCTGTTTCTGGGCCCGGCCATCATGGCCGCGCTGATATTGCTATGGCGGGAATGGACGGACGGGGAGGGGGCGTAGACCGCGTGGCCCAACGCCCCCGGTTCGGGTCAAGCCTCGTTGGCTTTGTCCAGCACCGGCTGGAACGCTGCCGTGGCTTTCTTCAGCTCGGTCGCAACGTCCGCGCCGCCGACGATGTTGGTCAGTCCGGTGCCGATGGTATCGCGGAATTCGGTGACCGGAACGATTACCGGCAGGCCGGGGCGGGCGATCTTCAGGCTGGCGCCGGTCGTGTCGAACCACTCCTTGGGGAAGTTGCTGCCCTTCACGATGTCCTCACGCCCGTAGCATGACAGGCGCGGCGGGGTGCCGGCGCCGGCGCGGAGCTGCTCGTTCATCATGGTCTTGCCAGTTATCCACTGGACGAACAGCCACGCGGCCTTCTTGTTCCTGGCGCCGGCAGGAATGCCGATGCCCTCGATGAAGGTCGCGCAGTTATGCGCTTTTGGGCCGGCGGGCACGACGGCGAAGCCGACCTTTTCGACGATGCGGGATTTCGTTTTGTCCAGCAGCGGGGCCGAGAACCCGATCCCGTCCAACCACATCGCGGCGCGGCCCTGCATGAAGGTCGTTTGGCATTCGTTCCAGTTGAAACCGATATTGCCGGTCGGACCGCAGTCGCGCATCAATTTCTGGTAGAACTCGCCGGCCTGGATCGCGGCGGGGGTGTCGGTCAGCAATTTTTTGCCGTCGGGCGTGACCGTTTCCTGGTCGAAGCCGAGGAGGATGTTGTCGAACAGCACGACGTTGGCGTTCTTCAGACCGCGGCCCACGAAGCCGGCGATCTGTTTTGCCGGGTCGGTCATCGCCTTCGCCATCGTGTACATTTCGTCATACGTCTTCGGCGGGGCCTTGAAGCCTTTCTCGGCCAGCAGCTCCTTGTTGTAGAAGACGATGAACAGGTCCTGGTTGTTGGGGATCACGTTGATCTTGCCGTCCGAACCGGTCGCGACTTGCATCGAAGGGGCGCTGAAATCGGCCATGTCGAAGTCGGGGTTGGTTAACGATTTATCGGCCAGGAACGGCCGCAGATCCTCCATCCAGTTGGCCTTCTCAACAAGGCGCTTTTGGACGTGCATGCCGACATTGACCACGTCGAAGCCGGGATGGCCCGTCGCCATTTCCATCGCCACTTTCGGGCGTTGCTGCTGCTCGGGGATCTGCTCGAAGCCGGCCTTAATGCCGGTCAGTTCCTCGAATTCCTTGATGTGGTTGCGGACCAGATCGCCGCGGGGGGAGAGCTGGTAGTTCACCTCGATCGACTGGCCCTTAAACTGCTTCCAGTCGAACGCGGATTGCGCGTTGGCTCGGGCCACAATGGCGGGTGCGGCAAGCACGGCGGTCGATGCCAGAATTTGGCGGCGGCGGATCATGTGTTTTCTCCCGGTGGCGGTGTGGCGCCGATTATAGGGGCGCCACCCTGCATACGGAAGGACTGCTCAATAGTCGGGAATGAAGCGCCAGGCGCTGGTCGTGGCGCGCTCGATCAACGTGCGCCCATGACCGAAGGGTTCGCGAGTGAGCCCGCGTATATGGACCTCGATCCGGTCGACTTCGACCCGGACGACCATCATGTGCTCATCGGCGAAACCGGGTGGGAACCGATCATCCATGGTGCTTGGCCATAGGCTGCGCAACTCGGCGACGTCGTCGACCAAAATCGCGCGCCCACACAGCGCGATATAGGCGTCGCCGGAGTCATGCTGGTAGGCGAGCGTGACCCGGTCGGCTTCCCGCATTTCGGCAACCTTGCGGGAGCTTCGGCGGACCAGGAAACGCCGCGTCCATTCGTCGTCATCAGGGCGCCCAGTGCAAGAACGTATGGCCCGCGCATTGGCACCGCCATCGGCGGAACGGGTGGCGAGCCAGCAGAATCGGATCTCTGCCACGATTTTCCGCGCCGCGGCGAGGAATTGTTCGATTTTCTCGACGCGGCACTTGGCCTGAATGGCGAGCGCGGGCCGTCTGCCGTAACGGTCGCCGCGATCTCGGCGAAACTGAAAGCGCCGACCGGATCGTTTTACCACCGGTTCGCCTCGCGCGACGCACTGCTGGCCGCGTTGTGGTTCAAGACCGTGCTGGCGTTTCAGGAGGGGATCGCGGCGGCGCTCGACGCTGGGGATGGGTTGAAGGCGGCGCTCCATACGCCTGTCTGGGTTCGGGAGCATTTGGACGAGGGGCGTTTGTTATTGCTGTATCACCGCGACGATTTCGTCCAGGGCGATTGGCCGCAATCGTTACGAGAAGGCCTGGCCGATCAGGCGCGGCGTGGGCAGGTTCGACTGCGGAAATTCACGCGGGAGACGTTTGGGCGGGCTGGACCCAACGAAATCCGGCGAGCACGGTTCGCGCTGTCGGAGGTGCCGGTAGCAGCGGTAAGGCAGTACCTGCAACGCCGCGAGAAGCCGCCGCCGATCGTCGATGAGCTGATCCGCACGACGTATCGTGCGATCGTTAACCGCCCTTGACCCCACCCGTCGTTAACCCGGCGACGATTTCCTTTTGCATCAACAGGGTCAGGAGCAGCACCGGCGCCGTCACGATCAACGCGGCCGCGGCCAGCGGGCCCCAGCTGATTTGCTCGAACGTCAGCACGTTGTAAACCGCGACCGGTAAGGTGCGGGTCGCTCGTCCCGCCAGCACGACTCCGAAGATGAAATTGTTCCAGGAGAAGATAAACGCCAGGATGGTCGCCACCGTGATGCCGGGGCGCGCCAGGGGCATCGCCACGTACAGAAACGCCTGCCAGATGGTGGCGCCGTCGACCAGCGCGGCTTCCTCTAATTCTCCCGGCAGACCCTCGAAGAATCCGATCATGACCCAAACCACGATAGGGACGGTGATCACCAGATGGGTGATGACCAGCGGCACCAGGGTGCCGATCAGGCCGAGCCATTGGAACAGCAGGAACAGCGGGATCAGGTAAGACAGGCCGGGGGTGACGCGGGCAATGAGAATGAGCGCGGCGGCTTTGGTGGCCTTGGATTTAGCGATGCCGTAGGCCGCCGGAACCCCAAATAGCAGCGCCAGCCCGGTGGCGGAGAACGACACGATCACCGAGTTGATGGTGTACGTCAGAAAATCGTTTTTCTCGAACACGTCGATGAAGTTGGCCAGCGTCGGCGGATTGGGGATGAAGACCGGCGGCCAGGCGGTGTTATCCAGCTCATTTTTCAGAGACAAAGACAGCATCCACAAGAAAAAAAGCACGGCCGGGGAGACCAGCAGGATAACCGACACATAAAGCCCCAGGCGGCCGAGGAACCGGCGCAACAGATGGCGGTTCATCGCAGGTCCTCCCGCTGGCGGAGGCGTAACAGCAGCATGCTCACCAGCAGGATCAGCACGAAGAACACCACCACCATGGCTGAGCCGTAGCCCAGGTCGTAGTAGGCAAAGGCGGTTTGGTACAGGAGGATGTTGATGGTTTCGCTGGCGGAGCCGGGGCCGCCCAGCGTGATCACATAGATGGTGTCGAAGGTTTTCAGCGCGTCGATGATGCGGATGACGGCGGCGACCATGATGAACGGCATGACCAGCGGCAGGGTGATGTGGCGGAACATCTGCCAGGTGTTGGCGCCGTCGAGGATCGCGGCCTCATACGGGTCGGTGGGCAAGGATGCGAGGCCGCCGAGCACGATGAGCATCACCAGCGGGGTCCATTGCCAGGTTTCGACCATCACCAGCGTGGGGATCACCGTGGCGCCGTCGTAGACCCAGGTCGAGGGCGGCAGCCCCAGGCTGGTCAGGATGTAATTCAGCACACCGAGCTGCGGGTGGAACATCATTGTCCAGACCAGGGAGATCGCGACGGGCGTCGCCATCATCGGCAGTACGAACAGGGTTCGGGCGAGGCCTCGGGCCTTGAATTTGGTGGCGAAACAGACCGCTGCCCAGACTCCCAGGATCAATGGGGCAATGACCGAGGCGGCGGTGAAGATCAACGTGCGCCAGACCGCGCCGATGAACCGCTGGTCGGTCAACATCTTGGCATAATTGGCGAAGCCGACGAACGGCGTATCGCCCGTGACCTTCCATTCGTGCACGGACATGAACAGGGTGAAGATCCAGGGGAACAGAATCACCGCCAGCACGATCAGCGCCGCCGGCAAGGCGAACACCCAGTAGCGGCGCCCGTAGGCACGCGGGGCGGAGGCGATGGTGGCGGTAGCGCTAGCGCTCATGGTTCGGCCCGGTTGTTCGGGGGCTTAGTGGAGGCCGGACGCATCTTCGGTCAAGGCCCGCGCAGTTTGGCCAGAAATAGCAGGAATGCCGGTGCGAGGCTGGCCGAGCCGGCGCTGTTCAGGTGATCCTTGTCCCGGTATTGCGGCACGCCCGCCCGAACCGGGGTGCAGGACGTTCCGGTTGGCGGGCAAAGTACCGCGAACTGGCTGAATATGTGCAGGTTGGGCTGCCGGCTGGCGGCCGCGTTGAGGGCTGCCTCAATGGGGTCGATCGCCGCCGCCACAGATGCGCGTTGGATGTCGCAGCCCGTCGTCCCATTTGGTGTGGGCGCGCAACCGTAAATCGACGCAAACCGGAAAATCGGGGGCGGACCGGCGACAACGACCTGAACGCCGAGCGGGCGCATGCGGGCGGCCAAGGCCTCAAGCGAGGGGATCCAGGCGCCGATTTCGGGCAGCGCTGCGAAGTCTCCCTCACGGGTGAGAAACAGGCGACCGAGCAGCAGGATGTCGCCGGATCGAAGCTTTGGCAAAGTCTCGGTAAAGAATGCGTCGCGCTCGGCAAAATGGGTGCCGGGCTGTTCCGGAAATACGACACCCGGGGTTTCGATCAAATGGATGCCGAGGCCGGAGCGGTCATGGAGGGCGACCAGGAGGCCGCGCAGATGCCCGGCGTGGCTGTCGCCCATGGTCCAGATTGTATTCTCCACGCCGGGGCGGGGCGGGAGGGTGCACCGGTCGAAGGTCGTGGATCGGGCGGGGCGGCTGGTGGCGTCGACGACACACTCCAACACGTGGTCGACATGCGTGCCGGGGAATAGTGGGAAGTCGGCGGGTACCTCGGCGAAGCGGCGCTCGACCCAAAGCGCGGGGTTGGGCCAGTGCCGCAAGCCGAGGAGAACGCCGCCGGCAAGCAGCACGGCTGCGAGGGCGGCGACGAACGACCGGCTGCTTGGCATCGCGGCCAATTTAGCGCGCGCCGGACGCTCGACGCACAGGTAGGACGCCGCGCTCAGCAATAGCATCAACGCCAGTTGCGTGGGGATTTGCCAGCGGTAACGGCCGAATGCGAGCAAGCTGGCGCTGACCACGGGCCAATGCCAGAGATAGAGCGAATAGGACATCCGCCCCAGCCCTACGACCGGCCGCCAGGACAGAAGCTTCGGCGTGCCGCCACCTAGGATGAGCAGGAGGGTGGGTGGCACGATGCAAAGGCTGACAAGAGCGCTGGGCGGGATGGGCAGCGCCAGGACCAATACGATGGCGGCGAGTCCGATCCAGCTGTATTTTGGTCTCCTGAGCGTCCCGGCCAATGCGGCCATGCAGCCGAACCCGAGTTCCCACAACCGGCCCAAGACGAGAAAATATGCCGCGCCCCCGTCTTTGCCGGGTAGTAACAGGAGGGCGGCGATCGATAGGATCGATAACCCCAGGCAGGCGCTGAATAGTTTTCGAGCACCGTTTGCCGTGCGCGCCAGGCCGCAGGTCCAGACGAGCAACGGAAACAGCAGGTAGAACTGCTCCTCGACGCCAAGCGACCAGGTTTGGGTGAAGAAATTAAGGGCAGTGGCGGGGGCGAAATAATCCTGCGAAATGTAGAGCAAATAGACGTTCGACAGGCCGGCCAAGGCGGCCAGCCCGGTGTTGAGCGATGCTGTCGGGTGGGGGTCGATGCACCAGGCGGCCAAGCCGCTCCCCAGGACGCAGAGGGCCAGGGCTGGCACCAGACGGCGGCAGCGACGGGCGAAAAAATCCGCTAGCAGTTGGCTCAGGCGTTCAGCCGGCCGTTGTCGTAACGAGGTGGTGATGACGAAGCCGGAAATGACGAAGAAGATGTCGACCCCGAGGTAGCCTCCGGGCAGCAGCCGGTGGTCGATGTGATTGAGAATAACGGCGACCACCGCTAGCGCGCGCAGCCCGTCGATGTCCGGCCGGTAGGCCCTTGGTTCGGGTCGCAAGACGATGGTTACGCGGCCAAAGCGCGGCGAACGGCGTCGGGTTCCTTGGCGATAACGGCCAACAGGATGCGGGCGCAACGATCGGGCCGGCGGCGCTTCTGCTCCCAGGCTTGGACCACGCCGAGGTCGAGGCCGAAGGACTTGGCGAACGCGGCCTGGGACAGTTCGAGGCGGGCGCGGATAGCGGCGACTTCGGTTTCCCCGGGGACTTTGATTTCGTATTCGTTGCGTTCTATTTCGCTGCGGAGGGCGGCGGCGGCTTCTTGGGCCTCGGCGACGAGCCGATCGCCGAACCGGCTACCTCGCTCGCGGGGCGAGGATTTCCGCGATGGCTTTTTTGAGGTCTCGCTTTTTGGCACCGGTCAGGCCCTCTTAACTGTTTTTGGCGTAGATGTCATCGACGAAACGGGTAACTTACCGGCCACACAACAGTGATCCCGGCATACGCCGGGATCACTGTTGTGTGGCCGGGTTCAGACTAAACGTGGGTGCTGCTGGATTAAGTCGGCCGAAATCGTCATACGACATTGTAGCATAGCGTCAAGCCTCCTGCCGGAACGCGTCGGCGATGCGGCGGACGCGGCCATGGGCGTCCACTATGAGCACGTCGAAGCGCACGCCCTCCGCGCCCCAATCAGGGTGATCGGTCAGCACGATGTCGCAGGCGGCGATGAGGCGGGCTTGCTGGCGGGGGGTGATTGCGGTGGCGGCTTCGAGGAGGGTGGGGCGGGACTTGACCTCCACGATTGCCATGAGGCCCGCCTTGTCGGCGACGATGTCGATTTCTCCCGCAGCGGTGCGCAGGCGTTGGGCGAGGATGGTCCAGCCGTCTTTTTCCAAGGCGGCGCGGGCGGCGATTTCGGCGCCCATGCCTCGGGCGTGGGCGATTTGGCCTCGGATTCGGCGGGTTGGGGCTGTCATTCCCGCAGGATGGCAGGGATGGGTTAACGAAAGGTTAACGGGGCGGCGTTCGTGCGATACGCGCGCCCGCAAGGTTCCTCGCGAAGGGCGCGAAGGAAGATGACTCCACGAAGAATGGCGAAGCGGCGGCACGGGCGGCCGGAGAATCGCTGCGGCCGATGGCGGGGGCGTGGTACCAGGACGTGGCGGCAATGGATGGATCGGTGTCGGGGTCAGGCATGCCGAGCGCGGCGAGTTAGGCGCGGGGGGCGCAGAAGGGTCACTCGGGAGCCCCGTGGTTCCCCGCCTATGCCGCGCATGCTAAGGGGCCGGCTTTCCATCGCATCCCCGACAGGACTCCATGACCGATCTCAAGCGCTTCTTCTCCGCCCCGCTGGCGGAGACCGATCCCGAACTCGCCGCCGCGATCGGCAATGAACTGCACCGCCAGCAGGACGGAATCGAGCTGATCGCGTCGGAGAACGTTGTTTCGGCTGCTGTGCTGGAAGCACAGGGGTCGGTGCTGACGAACAAGTACGCGGAAGGGTATCCGGGGCGCCGCTACTACGGCGGGTGCGTCTACGTGGACGTAGCGGAGAATTTGGCCATCGCGCGCGCTCGGGAATTGTTTGGGTGCGAATTCGCCAACGTGCAACCGCATTCGGGCGCTCAGGCCAACCAGGCGGTGTTCCTGGCGCTGTGCAAGCCGGGCGATACGGTGCTTGGCATGAGCCTCGCGGCCGGGGGGCACCTGACCCACGGCGCGGCGCCGAATCTGTC
>JANXTL010000354.1 GCA_025352375.1 Acetobacteraceae bacterium
GCTGACCACCGTCGAACCACAGCATATCATCCACCTGCGGGCGACCGAGGACGGCATCGTCGCCGAGCAAGAAACCGGGCCGACCTTCGGAGCCAAAGCCGGCAACGTCCTGCGCGCCGTGATGGGTGTCGACGAAAGGCCCCCTGATAATGTATTTACGCAGCTCCTGAAACGCTATCAAACTCTGATCGCGGACAACGCTGGCGAGACACCTCCAGCTCTTACGCTACGGCGGGAACTCGAAGCGCTTTCACCGCAAGACCCGGCGCTGGCGGCACTGGATGTCGAAATCCAGCATCACCGGTTCATGCGCGAGCTTGCCGACCGCTCATGAAGCGGATTGCAGGCCTCCCGCATGCCCCGCCTGGCCTTGCGCGGTTTCACGCGGACCCCGCCACACTGAAAACGTGGGATGCATTCGGCAACTTCGAAAGCGGCTCGGCGAAGCGCGAATTGGCCGTGGCGCTGGGCGAGCGGCAACGCGGGCTTTGCGCCTATTGCGAAATAGGGCTGATCGACATGGATCGGCGGATAGAGCACGTCGTCCCGCGTAGCGACCCGATCAGGGGAAGCGCGCTGGCATGCGACCACGGCAATCTCCTGGCGGTTTGCAACGGCGGCAGCCGACCCGACATTTTTGGCGGTGAATCGCGACTCACCGACCGCAGCCGTTATCTCCCACCGACCAAAGCGAACCTCAGTTGCGATGCGTCCAAGGAGAACCGGCCAGCTTCCGAATTCATCGATCCGAGGCAGTTTCCCGGCGCGCCATCCCCAATACGGGTGACCGGAGATGGCGAACTCAAGACCGACCAAATCGCCTGCGCCAGTAACGGCATCGCTCCGAAAACCGTCGATGATCACATCGTTGGCATGAACTTGAATTGCGAACGTTTAAACATTGCACGTGCGGCGGTGCGCGAGCGGCTTTTGGAACTCGGCCAAACGGTTGCGGAGGCGCACTACCCCGCATGGGTTGCGACGAAAATACTCCCGAACGCAGAACGCCGACTGGCCCCATTCTTCACCACCGCACGCTCCTTCTTCGGCCCCTTGGCCGAGGCGATCCTCGCTGCGCCGCCACAATCCTGGATATGACCGGCGCATGCTGACCATCGCCACCGTCGGCCGCCGCTTCCCCTCGGGCACCGAAGCCCTCCGCGACGCCTCCCTCCGCCTGCAAACCGGCGATTTTGTCGCTCTCCTCGGACCCTCCGGCTGCGGGAAATCGACCCTGTTGCGGTTGATCGCGGGGCTGGACCAGCCCGATTCCGGCACAATCACCTGGGACGCAGGACACAAGCCACAACCCGGCGAGATCGGCTACGTCTTCCAGGACGCGACCCTCCTCCCATGGGCCACAACGGAAGAAAACGTGTTTCTGCCGCTCCGCCTGCGCGGGCTGACCCGAACCCAGGCACAGCGAGATATCGCCGCTGTGCTCGCCCGCGTCGGCCTGACGGGGTTCGAGAGCGCCCGTCCCCAGCAGCTCTCCGGCGGGATGCGCATGCGGGTGTCGATCGCCCGCGCTTTGGTCACCAAGCCAAAACTGCTGCTGATGGACGAACCGTTCGCGGCCCTGGACGAGTTCACCCGCCACAAACTGCAAGCCGATCTATTGGCGCTGTGGCGCGACCTCGGCTGCACCGTCGTGTTCGTGACGCATTCCATTTACGAGGCCGCCTTCCTGGCCCGGCGCATCGTCCTGATGACCCCCCGCCCCGGCCGAATCGCGCGGGAAATTCAGTCGTCCCTCGCACCATCCCCCGAAACGCGGCTCGATCCCGCTTACGCCACGCTGGTCGCCGACATTTCCAAGGCGATGGAGGCCGCGCTCGCATGATCCTGCGCCTCGCCCCATGGTTCTTCGGGTTGCTCGCTTTGTTTGCATGGGAAGGCGCCGTGCGCGGGCTGGACGTGCCGGCGTACATCGTCCCGGCGCCCTCTTCCGTGTTCCAGGCCTTCGTTGCCGATCCGTTGGGATTGGCGGTCTCGCTGGCCTCTACGCTAACGGTCACGTTCGCGGCGCTGCTGGTGGCGGCAATCCTCGGTGCGTCCATGGCCATCGGCATGGCGACCAGCCGGTTCGCGCAGGCGGCGATCCAGCCCTGGGCGGTGGCGTTGCAGGTCACCCCGCTGCCGGCCATTGCGCCGCTGATCATCATTTGGGTTGGCGACCCGTTCACCTCCCTGGTCGTGTGCGCCACCATCGTGGCGTTCTTCCCGTTGTTCGCGAACACCGCGACGGGCCTGGCCTCCCCGCCGCCCGAGTTGGCGGATCTTTTTCAACTATACGGCGCCGGCCGTTTCCGGACCCTTACGCTGCTGCGATTACCCGCCGCCGTGCCCTATTTTCTGTCCGGCCTGCGCATCTCCGGCGGGCTCGCTTTGGTGGGCGCGGTGGTAGCGGAGTTGGTGGCCGGCTCCGGCGGCTTCGCGTCGGGTCTGGCATATCGCATCCTCGAGGCCAGCTACCGGCTGGAAATGCCGCGCATGTTCGCCGCTTTGGTGTTACTGGCGCTGGCGGGGATCGCCATCAATTACGGCCTGGGCGCGTTCGGCGATTGGGTCACGCGCCGCCGGGGGAACGCATGAACCGCTTGCTGATTTTCGGCCTGGGCTACACCGGCGCGGCCATTGCGGAACAGGCACGCGCGGCGGGGTTCGCCATCTTTGCCACGTCCCGGTCCGGCGCGCCCGGCTGCATTCCTTTCGACGCGGCCGACGCCGAAATCGGTGCCGCGACCCATATTCTGTGCACCGTCGCGCCGGACGAAAGCGGCGATCCGGCGCTACACCGGTATCGGATCGCGGCACCGTCGTTAAAATGGATCGGCTATCTGTCCAGCACCGTCGTCTACGGCAACCGCGATGGCGGCTGGGTGGACGAAGACACACCCCCTGCCCCCACCCAGGCCCGCGGACAAAGACGGGTCGAGGCGGAGAACGCCTGGGCCGCCCTGCCCTGCGCGGTGGATATCTTCCGCCTCGCCGGCATTTACGGCCCCGGCCGATCCGCCTTCGACGATCTCCGCACCGGCCGTGCTCGGCGGACAATCAAGCCGGGTCATTGCTTCGGTCGCATCCATCGCGACGATATTGCCGACGCTGTCGTGACCGCCATGCTTCAGGACCGGCCATCCGGGCGCCGCATTCTCAATCTGACCGACGACGAACCGAGCGAAAGCGCGGCCGTGGTGACCGAGGCGGCGGCATTATTGGGCGTGGAACCGCCCCCGCCCATTGCCTTCGCCGACGCGCTGCCGGCCATGAGCCCGATGGCGCGCAGCTTTTGGGCCGAGAACCGAAAGGTCGCCTGCGCCAAGACCAAAGCCGCACTGGGGATAACATGGCGCTACCCAACCTATCGGGAGGGTCTACGGGCCATTCTGGTCCAAGAGCGCGCCGACCGTCCGGTATAAAAGCGCCAAATCCTGAGGACGGGACAGGCGGTGATCGCCGTCTTTCACCAGGGTGATCCGGACGTCCTGGGACGTTATTCGTTCAGCGATGCGCAACGCGAGTTCCCAAGGCACATCCGGGTCCGCCTGACCGTGCAGCAACCGAACCTGGCCGGCGAACGGGATCGGATGTGGCAGCACCAAATGGTTGCGCCCGTCGTCGATCAGACGCCGCGTGATCGGGGTGGGATCGTCATACCGGCTGGGGATGTGCAGCACCCCGTCCTGGATCAATTTCAACCGTTCGGCCGGCGCCATCGAATCCCACATCAGAAGCTGGGTGAAATCCGGCGCCGCCGCGATGCCCACCAGCGCTTTCACTCGTTCCGGCCTCGCTATGGCGGTCAACAGCGCAATCCAGCCGCCCATGGAGGAGCCAACCAGAACCAAATCCCCGGTCGAGAGCTGGTCGATCGCCGCCAGCGCATCCGCCGCCCAGATCCCGATGGTGCCATCGAGAAAGTCGCCATCGCTGGCCCCATGCCCAGAATAATCGAAGCGCAGCATCGCCTGGCCGCGCGCGGCGGCGAACGCGGCCAAGCCGGTCGCCTTGTCCCCGGTCATGTCGCTGCGAAAGCCGGGGAGAAAAACGATGGTGGGTCCCCGCCCTTCCTGCTTCTCCCACGCCAGTTGCGTGCCGTCGCCCCGGTCCAGTCGTCCCGCCATCATGCCGAATGATCCCTTTTCGCCGCCTGAAAGCACCAGCATAACATGGCCCAATGCCCGTAACCCCCGAGTCCCCCGTCGTACTGCAAGTCCTGCCGTCCCTCGTCACCGGCGGGGTGGAGCGCGGCACCATCGAAATCGCCCAGGCCATTGCCGAAGCCGATGGGGTGGCCTTGGTGGCAAGCGCCGGCGGCCCGCTGGTTTCCACCCTCGAGCGGGTCGGCGGGCGCCATCTCACGCTGCCGCTCAACACCAAACTCCCCCTCGCCATCTGGCGCAATGCCGCTCGGCTCGAGGCCCTGATCAAGGCGGAGAACGTGACGCTGGTGCACGCAAGGTCGCGGGCGCCGGCATGGAGCGCGTGGCTGGCGTGCCAGCGCACCGGCACAAAATTCGTGACCACCTACCACGGCACCTACAACGAAAACCTGCCGTTCAAGCGCCTGTACAATTCGGTCATGGCGCGCGGCGAAATCGTGATCGCCGCCAGCACTTTCATCGCCAGCCTCGTGCATACACGCCATGGCGTGCCGATCGAGCGCATCCGGGTGATCCCCCGCGGCGTCGATCCCGCGATTTTCGATCCGGCCGCGGTAGTCGTCGACCGGCTGATCCGCCTGGCCGCGAAATGGCGCATTCCCGACGGAGCGCCCACAATCACGCTGCCGGGACGGCTCACCTCCTGGAAGGGCCACTCCGTCCTGTTGGACGCCATTGCTCGGTTGCAACGAAAAGACGTCTGCTGCGTATTCGTCGGTTCGGATCAGGGCCGAGCGGCGTATTCCAGCCGGCTGATGATGGAAGCAACAGCGCTGGGGATCGGCGACCGGGTGCGGCTGGTCGGGCAGTGCGACGATATGCCGGCCGCGATGCTGCTGTCGGACGTTGTCGTGCACGCCTCCACCCAGGCTGAAGCGTTCGGCCGCGTGGTGATCGAGGCGCAGGCGATGGCCCGCCCCGTTATCGCCGCCGATCTGGGCGGACCGGTGGAAACGGTTGTGCATGGCGTCACCGGCTGGCGGGTAACGCCCGGCGATCCGGATGCTCTGGCGGCGGCGCTGGAGATCGCCCTGGCGATGACCATGGAGGAACGGCTGGCGATGGGTGCGCGGGCCCGCGCGTCGGTGCCGACGGTGCGCGGGATGCAGGAGGCGACGCTGGATGTTTATGAGGCGGTGTTGGGGGGACGATAGCGCATTCGTCCCGCGAGAGAACTTGCGCGAAACCATCGTACCCGACCTTGAAGCCAGGATAGCCCAGCTTGTCATTCATGGGGCATACGATATGTCCCCATCGGACTGGACCGCCTTTACCGAGCCACCGGATTCCGGGACAATTGCAGTTCTGGCCTCAACATCCGACCAGAACGCCGATCTTACTCACCAGTCGGTAGTTAAAGAATACAGATTGTCGTTTGGCAACCGACATGCCGGTATGATTCCATCTGCGTCATCTGCGGATAAAATATGCTAAAGAGGGTTTGTCCGCAGATGACGCAGATGGTCGCAGATACTCGTTTCATTATAGCCAAATTGTTACCAGTTCTAATAATTATCATATAGTATTAATTAGGGGTGCCGCCGATGCATCGTGCAGGGACAGGTGGCCTGGAATAAAGCTCAATCATTCTGATAAATGCTGTAGATAGATTTGTATCCTTATTTACCGACTGGTGAGTACAACATTGAATCGCGGGACGACGCTTGGCCGCAAAGATTGAACGCAGGAGCCAACATAAAATGGCTTGAATTTCGCCTGCCTACACCACGATGGTTACCACCGGACAATCGCCTATCCTGGCTGAGATTTAGACGGCGGTTTTCAATTCGATGATCACCGCCTTTTTGTCGGGTTGCAGGACACCGTCCTTGAGCGCAGTTATGCCGCCTCCGTTGTCCTCGATCCACGATGCCGTCAACGGGTCGAATCGAGCAACTCAGCGACCGCAGCTCTCAATACCGGCAGTTGAGGCTGGATGACATCCCAAACCAGGACGGGATCGACGTCCCAATACCCATGGATGAGCCGATTTCGGAACGCGATGATCCGCCCCCATGGCACCGCATCGCCCCCACGCGTCGCTGGCGAGAGCCGGCCGGCCGCCTCCCCCCGGCCGCCTCCCCAATGATTTCGAAATTGCGGATGACCGCGTCCCGGATCATCTGCTCTCGCATAAAGATGTCGCGGCCACCGCCAACATACGATTCGATCGCCACGATACTGGCAGCGATATGCTCCATAAAGGGCTTGTCCGACTTCATAGCGGCGTCGCATCCGCCTCGATGTACGGTCGGAAATACGGACTGACACTCCGTGCCAGCACGAGGTCGACTTTGCGATGGAACACAGCCTCCAGCGCTTCCGCCAAGGCAAGGTAGTCGTCGAAGCCCCGGTCATCGGCCAGATCGATCAACAAATCGATGTCGCTGTCCGGCCGTTCCTCCCCCCGAGCAACCGAACCGAACAGCCGGACGTTCGACGCCCCATGCCGGGCGGCGAGTTCCTGAACCATGCGTCGGCGGCCGTAAAGTTCGTCACGAAGCATCGGTATTCTCTCTGCCAGTGGCAGTTTCGATGGGAGGAACGTCATCACCGCGCCCCAACGGTAACCCGCAAAACAGCCTCGGGATCCTGCTCGATCACGCGCAACAACACCCTCGCGGCGGGGTCGGGCGTGCGGCGTCCCTGTTCCCAGTTGCTCAGTGTCGCGGCGGGAATGCCGAACCGTTGCTCGAAATCCCGGGCCGATTTCGAAACCTTGCGCCGAATCGCCCGCACGCGTTCCGGCGGCATTGGATTAACCGCGACCGTCTCCAGGACGATCTCACCCTGTTTCCAGGCGGCGGCTTCGCGCAGCCCCTCCAGCAGGCCGTCCCCGAACGTGGTCGTCGCATCATGATCCGTCAGCTTCACAGCGCGTCTATTACGCCAATGGCGTATTTTTGGCAACCAACATTACGCCTGCCACACCCAAAACCTTGCCTCCCCAACCATCCCCCGCCATATGGACAGCCCAACCACCCAGAGGATCCCGATCCATGCCCGCCATTACCCTGCCCGACGCCTCCGTGCGCCTGTTCGATGGGCCGGTGACGGGCACCGCCGTGGCGGAAGCGATCGGTCCTGGCCTCGCCCGCGCGGCCTTGGTCATGAAGCTCGACGGCAAGCTGGTCGACATGTCGACGGTCATCGAGCACGACGCCAGCGTCGCCTTCGTCACCCGCCGCGACGACGACGCGCTGGAGATGATCCGCCACGATGCCGCCCATGTACTGGCCGAAGCGGTGCAGGATTTGTTCCCCGGCACCCAGGTCACCATCGGCCCAAGCATCGAGAACGGCTTTTACTATGATTTCGCCCGCAACGACCCGTTCACGCCCGAGGACTTTTCCGCGATTGAGGCCAAGATGCGGGAGATTATCACCCGTGGCGCCAAGTTCGTACGCCAGGAAATGAGCCGGGAGGACGCGATCGCGTTCTTCCAGGCCAAAGGCGAGAAATACAAAGCGCAGCTCATCGAAGATTTGCCGCGGGACCAGACGATCAGCCTGTATTCCCAGGGCGAATGGGTCGATCTGTGCCGTGGGCCGCATCTGCGCTCCACCGCCGATGTCGGCATGGCGTTCAAGCTGATGAAGGTGGCTGGCGCCTATTGGCGGGGCGATCACCGCAATGCCATGCTGTCGCGGATCTACGGCACCGCCTGGCGCGACCAGAAGGAGCTGGATGCCTACCTGCACCAGTTGGAGGAAGCCGAACGCCGCGACCATCGCCGGATCGGCAAGGACATGGGGCTGTTCCATATCCAGGAGGAAGCGGTCGGATCGGTGTTTTGGCATCCCAAGGGCTGGAAGCTTTACCGTACGGTCGAAGCGTACCTGCGCCGCCGCCTGGACGCCAACGGATACCAGGAAGTGCGGACCCCGCAACTGGTGGACCGCAGCTTGTGGGAGAAATCCGGCCACTGGGACAATTACCGGCAGCACATGTTCATCGCCCAGGTGGAGGAGGAGGACAAATTCCTCGCGCTGAAGCCGATGAACTGCCCTTGCCACATCCAGATTTTCCGCCAAGGCATGCGCTCGTACCGGGAGTTGCCGCTGCGCCTGGCCGAGATGGGGTGTTGCCATCGCTACGAACCCTCCGGCGCGCTGCACGGGATCATGCGGGTGCGCCAGTTTACGCAGGACGACGCGCACATCTTCTGTACCGACGAACAGATCGCGTCCGAAACCGCTCGGTTTATCTCCCTGTTGTCGCAGGTCTATAGCGACATGGGCTTCCCGACGTTCCGCATCAAATTCTCCGACCGGCCGCAAGCCCGCATCGGCAGCGATGCGGACTGGGACAAAGCCGAAGCTGCGCTGCGCGAAGCTTGTCAGATTGCCGGCGTCACGTTCGAGCTGAACCCCGGCGAAGGCGCGTTCTACGGCCCGAAGCTGGAATTCGTGCTGCGCGACGCCATCGGCCGCGACTGGCAGTGCGGCACGTTGCAAGTCGATCCGAACCTTCCCGAACGCCTCGACGCCGAATACGTGGGGGAAGACGGTGCCCGCCACCGCCCGATCATGCTGCATCGCGCGATCTTCGGCAGCTTCGAACGCTTCCTCGGCATCCTGATCGAGCAATACGCAGGCCGCTTCCCATTGTGGCTCGCGCCGGTTCAGGCGGTGGTCGCGACCATCGTGTCCGACGCCGACGCATACGCGGAAGACGTTGCCGCCGCGTTCCGCCGCGCCGGGTTGGAGGTTCGAACCGACCTGTCCAACCAGAAAATCAACGCCAAAGTGCGCGAACATAGCCTGGCGCATGTGCCGGTTCTCGCGGTGGTCGGCCGCAATGAGGCAGCGAACCGCACCGTGGCGCTGCGCCGCCTCGGCTCCCCCGCGCAGGAAATCCTGCCTTTGGCCGAGGCCGTTGCCCGCCTGAAGGCCGAGGCAACCCCGCCCGATCTGCGGGAGTCCACGGGCGCCACCGAGTTTGCTTGATCCCGGCGCGTAATCGCGCCACATTGCACTTTCTCCACGCCGCCGGGTTGTCGCTCGGCGCGCATGGACGAATGAGAAACATCGACAGGAGATACCCATAGCCAGAGGACCGATGCAAGCGGCCCCGTCCCGAGACGGACCCCGCGTGAACGAAGAAATCCGCTCCGTGCAGGTGCGGCTGATCGACCAGGACGGCGAGATGCAAGGCGTTATGAGCGCGCGCGATGCGATGCTGCGAGCCTTTTCCGTCGGCCTCGATTTGCTCGAAATCAGCCCGAACGCCGATCCGCCGGTGTGCAAGATCCTGGATTTCGGCAAGTACAAGTACGAGCTCCAGAAGAAGAAGAACGAGGCCAAAAAGAAGCAGAAGGTCATCGAGATCAAAGAGATCAAGGTGCGCCCGAATATCGATGAAAATGACTATCAGGTGAAAATGCGCGCCATGAAGTCGTTCATCGAGGATGGCGACAAGGTGAAGGTGACCCTGCGCTTCCGCGGCCGCGAAATGGCTCACCAGGACATCGGAATCCGCGTGCTGGAACGAATTCGTTCCGAATTAGAAACTGAGACGAAGGTCGAGCAGATGCCGCGGCTGGAAAACCGGCAAATGGTGATGGTGCTGTCGCCGCGGTGATCCGCGGCGGCGACGCCCTTGCCCACAAAGCCACTGACCTGCAATCCAGCGGCCGTCGTTCCTAATAATAGTCTAATTGGACGCTTGGACTAACGCCGCAAAATCGTCCGCCCCGCATAACGCGCGGCGGTGCCAAGCTGCTCCTCGATCCGGATCAACTGATTATACTTCGCTGTCCGATCGCTGCGGGACAGGCTGCCCGTTTTGATCTGCCCACAATTCGTCGCGACCGCGAGATCGGCGATCGTTGAATCCTCGGTCTCTCCGGAACGATGGCTCATCACGCATTTCCAGCCGGCGCGGTGGGCGAGTTCCACCGCTTCCAGTGCTTCGGACAGCGATCCGATCTGGTTCACCTTCACCAGGATCGCATTCGCCGAACCATTTTCAATACCAAGTCGCAACCGTTCGGGGTTGGTCACCAGCAGGTCGTCGCCGACAATTTGAACCGTTTTGCCAACCGTATCGGTCAGCAACTTCCACGCCGCCCAATCGTCCTCCGCGCAACCGTCCTCGATCGATACAATGGGGTAGCGGCGGCACAAATCTTCCAGGTACCGAACCATCCCGGCGCCATCGAGCACTTTTCCTTCACCCTCAAGGTGATAATGCCCATCCTTGAAGAATTCGGTTGAGGCCGGGTCCAACGCGAACGTCACGTCCTCCCCCGGACGGTAGCCGACTTTCTCGCAAGCCTTGGTGATGAACGCCAACGCCTCATCGGCGGATTTCAGGTTCGGGGCAAACCCGCCCTCATCGCCGACATTGGTGTTATGCCCGGCATCGTGCAGCCCCTGACGCAGCGCGGAGAATATCTCCGAACCCATGCGGATCGCATCGGCGACGGTGCCGGCGGCAATAGGCTGGATCATGAATTCTTGAATATCGATGGGGTTATCGGCGTGCTTGCCGCCATTGATGATATTCATCATCGGCACCGGCAGCGTGCGCGCATAAACGCCGCCGACATAGCGATACAGCGGCATGCCCAAATCCGCGGCCGCCGCCTTGGCCACCGCCAGCGACACGCCGAGGATGGCATTCGCACCCAGGCGCGACTTATTCGGCGTCCCGTCGAGGTCGATCATAACGTCGTCGATGGCAACCTGTTCGGTCGCCTCCATGCCCGCGATAGCGTCGAAAATCTCGCCCTCGGCATAGCGCACGGCGTTCAGCACGCCCTTGCCGCCGTAGCGGGATTTATCGCCGTCGCGCAGCTCCACCGCCTCATAAGCCCCGGTCGAGGCCCCCGACGGCACCGCTGCTCGGCCCATAGCGCCGGATTCGAGTGTTACGTCCACCTCGACGGTTGGGTTCCCCCGGGAGTCGAGGATCTGGCGTGCGGAAATATCTACGATGGCGGCCATGTGAGTCTCCGATGGGTCGATTTCGGCCGCTCGGTACCATTTTGCCGGCAGCGTTGCCAGCCCCGGCCTACGCCGCTTCCAGTGCCACGGTCGGCGCATCCCCCGCCACCGTCGTTCGCCGCATGTCCCGGACCGTCTTCGCGTCGTAGCGCCGCGCCCGGTGCATGGTGCAGCGGTTGTCCCAC
>JANXTL010000011.1 GCA_025352375.1 Acetobacteraceae bacterium
GGGGGGGACGCTTTCGTCATACGAGGCGTTAGGCCGTGTGGACGGAATCCCGGCCATGCGTATTTGTAGGATTTCGGCGCGATCAAATTCCTGATTCGTAGCGGGTCGGTAACTGGGAGCCGACCATGCTGACCTTCGTGCTGGAGATCATCCGCGCGGTGCTGCCGCGACGCGGCGGGAAGGGGCGGGACGACCGGCGGTTTCAATCGCCGATAAGGGCTACGATGCCAAAGCCAACCGCGACATGGCCCGCAATTGGAGCATCGTGCCAGTCATTCCGTACCGGTCGAACGCCAAGACGCTACACAAGAAAATACGAAGAAATTGCACGCACGACGCGCTCGGGTCGAGCAATCGATGGGCAAGATGAAACGGTTGAAGCGCATCGCCTTGCGCGGCGAGAAAACCAAGCGGAACTTCGCCTCGTTCGTAGCGTTGGCCTGTGGATTTATCTGGATCAAATCCGTCCACACGGCCTATTACGTACCTGCCCAACCGATGACGTACAGATCGCACCACACCGTCATGTCGGGCGAGAGTGTGCCATGAGGCAATGGTTCTGCCGGTTGGTATAAGCCGTTCATCTTGAAATCGTTGACGGCGCTCGATCGGCTATCAAGGCATCGGTAATGCATCCAAGAAGGCTGAAGACACCTCGTCCTTATTTCTGTATTCATTCGCAGCGGGCAAGCCCGGTTTCATCGCTGTCCCCACATTCTTGAAATAGGTATCGATTTTGGCGTGATTCACTATCACGACGGTTCGAAATTTGAAATAAATAGCAGGTTGTCCCGTGATTCTCGAGATATCGTCCTTCTTCAAAGACTCAAAATCGGTCCAATAGCTGTGTCGCCGAACGGAACCCTGAATCTGGGCACCGTAGTGAAACAACTTGATGCTCGGTCCATTGCCACCCAGTGTAGGTTTCACCATATCGTGTCTCCTCGATTTATCAGCTAACCCGGCATTTGACCAACGAACCGCCGATGCGGCCATTACAACGATGACTCTGGTCATTTTTTCAATGTTCTGCAACAGCTAAAAATCGAAGAGCCGAGGCAAGCGGGTAAACCATACCCCGCTGCGTCTCTCTACCGAGCCACAGGGATCGCCCGTCAATGTCAGATAGCGGCTCTCAGCTCACCGGGTAAGCCCAACACACCTCGGGCGGTACCGAGACCGTTACGGCACTTCCCTCCGCATATCGTGCCGCGCTGCCGACCTCCAGAGCCTCGATCGACGTACCTAACACCGTGACCTGATAGACTGTCTGCGTCCCCTGGTAATGGCGCGTCTCGACCCGCCCGGCGAACCCCTCACCGGCCGGCGCCAGTCCTACGTTATCCGGCCGCAGCGCCACCCGCACCGCCGCGCCCACGGGCAGATCGGCACCCATCCGCGCGGTGAGCTTTTCGCCTGACGCCACCGCCACAATGCCGAAACCGCCGTCGCGCGTCACCACCTTCCCATCGATGACATTCGTCGCGCCGGTGAAGCCCGCCACGAACAGATCCGCCGGCTGGTTGTAGATTTCGGTGGGCGTGTCCAATTGCAGCAGCTTGCCGTCGCGCATGACACCGATACGATCGCCGAGGACCACGGCCTCGGTCTGGTCGTGGGTGACGTAGAGCGCGGTCAGTCCCACCCGTTTGATGATACGGCGCAGATCGTCGCGCAGGCGTAACCGCAATTGCGCATCCAGGTTCGACAGCGGCTCATCCAGGAGCAGAATCTGCGGCTGGTAGACCATACTCCGAGCGAGGGCGACACGTTGCATCTGCCCGCCGGATAGTTGCGTCACCGGGCGGTCGGCGTAATCGGCGAGTTCCACCAGTTCCAGCGCTTCGAGCACCCCTTTGGCCAGCGCCGCGCCTTTCACGCCTCTCGATTTCAGCGGATAGGCGACGTTCTGGCGCACCGTCATGTGTGGCCACACGGCGTAGGACTGGAACACCATCCCAAGATTGCGGTTACGCGGCGGCACCAAAACACCGGCCTGGGGATCGGTGTAAACCGTCCCACCGATGACGATTTTGCCCGATGTCGGGTGCTCCAGCCCCGCCACGCAGCGCAACGTCGTAGTCTTTCCGCATCCGGAAGGGCCAAGCAGCACCACGATCTCGCCGGCGGCGATGGTGAAGCTGACGTCGTCGACGGCAGCCTTCGCCGTCGTCGCGAAGATTTTCCGTAGTTTCTCGACGCGCAATTCAGACGACATGTTATTGCCTGTATCCGTATATTTTATTCCATTCTTCCAGCCAAACGTCGTGCAACGACTGGAACTGCTGGAAATCGGGCGTCCATAGTTTGTGCACCACCGGATCGAAACCGGGAGGCAGCACCGGCGGAGCTTTCAGCGCGGTCAGATTGCCCTGATCGCGGATCGACTGAATTTGCCCCTCGTCCGACAGGCACCAATCCATCCAAAGCTTCGCCGCGGCCTGATGCTTACCGGATTTCATAATTCCGCTGCCATAGGGACAGATGGGGACGCCGTCGGTCGGGTAGACCGCGTCGATCGGGGCGCCCGCCTGCTTCTTGGGGTAGACGATATTGAATATCAGCGGCGCGATGCCGATTTCGCCGCGTACCACGGCGTCCGACAGCGGCGCGCCCGATGGAAACAGTTTGGGTTTCACCGCGGCCTGCCGTTTCCAATAATCCTCGCCCAGCACCTGCCGTTCGAACATGACGCGGGTCCAGGTGGTGCCGCCCGACGGGCCGATGACCTGCCCGATTTGTCCACCGGTATATTTCGGGTCGCACAAGGCAGCCCAGGTCCGCGGCGGGTCTTTCACGATTTCCGGGTTCCAGGCGAGCGACCATGCCGGGGTAATGGTCGGCCACAGCTTGGGGGAGACCAGGGCCGAAGGCATGTAATCGGCGGCGTTGGGCGGGGCATAATCGGCGAACAGGTCTTCGATGGTTTTGGTCTGGCCGCGGTCGGAATGATCCAGGACGTCGGCTTCCAGCTTGCCGGCGGCCGATTCGCTCTGCACGCGGGTGATCAACTGCCCGCCGGACGCACGCACCATGTTCACCTTCACGAAGGGAAATCGCTTGTTGAAGGCGGCGATCTGGTCCTGCATCACCTCGGGGAAGGCGGCGGTGTAAAGCACCAGGCCGGCGTCCTTTTTCGCCGCGTCGAGCAGCGCGCCCGAGGGTTCTAACGGCTTCGCGGCGCGCGCCGATTCGTAGCGGGAGAACACGCCCAGCGCAGCGAATGCGCCCAGTGCGTGCCTGCGGGAAATCAGGGGGTTATTGTCGGTAGCCATAGATCTTGTTCCATTCTTCTAGCCATTTATCGTGCAACGGCATGCGCGAGCCATCGTCGGGGATCCAGAGTTTGTTGACTTTCGTGTCGAACATATTTGGCGGGAGAGGCGGGTTTTTCAACGCCGGCATGTTGCCCTGGTCTCGGATCGACATCGCCTGCCCCTCATCGGACAGGATCCAGTCGAGATAAAGCCGAGCGGCCGCTTTCGGCGACACCAGCGTACCCGGCTGAAAACCGGCCGCGTTGGACGGGGCATAGTCGGCGAACAGGTTCTCGATTTCCCTCGCCTGCCCGCGATCGAATGATCGATGACGTCGGCATTCAATTTCCCCGCCGCGTCCAACAGCGCTTTCGGGGGCTCGAACCGCGTGGCGGCGCGCGCCGGTCCGAATTGGGCCACCAACCCCAACGACGCCATTAGTCCGAGTGCTTGTCTCCGGTTTACCGTCATCGAAGCCTCCTATCCCGAACGCGCGATGCCGCCGGTCTGCGCGACCGCGGTTGGCGCGGCGGCACTGCGGGTCAGCCAGGTGGTAAAGGAAATTAGCACGCCCAGCAGCAGCATCTGTACCAGGCTGAAAGCGGCGGTGATGCCGACATTGCCGCCCTCGTAATAACCCAGCAGCTGCACCGCCATGACCATGGTACTGCTGGAATACAGAAACAGCGACGAACCGAGTTCCCGGATCGACAGGATGAACAACAAAGTCATCGCGGCAACCACGCCGGGGCGCGCCAGCGGGAGCACCACCGAGAAGATGGTGCTTAACGTGCCTCGGCCGCAAATCCAGGCCGCTTCTTCCAGCTCCCGATGGATTTGCATCAGGGAGGTGGACAGAGCCTTCACCGTATCGGGGATAAAACGGGCCACGAACGCCAGTGCCAAAATCCACAATGTTCCGTATAGGCCACCGGGAAGCCCGATCCAGGCCCAGAGGTAGGCGACGCCGATCACCAGACCCGGAATGGCCACCGGTATGGTCGTGATAATGTCGATGATCCGCTTCCCCGGCACGCGGGCGCGCACGACGGTGTAACCGATAGCGAACGACAAGGTGCCGCCGACCACGGCGGTGATCACGCCCACCTTCATGGAATTAATCATCGAATCGATTGTCAGCGGGTTGTCGAACATCTTGATGAAATGCTGCCAGCCGTACTGCTTGGTCTCGAACAGCGCCGGAATATCCCGGATAAACAGAAATTTGCGGAAGGCGGCGATGAACAGCGCGACGGTCGGCAACACCACGACAACGATCAAATAGACGATCGCCAGTCCCAGGGTCATGAAACGCCAGGGCCCCAGGTTCAAGGATCGCGGCCGAAACGCCTTCCCCGCCACGGTCGTGTAGCTGCGCCCGGCAACCACCTTCTGCTGCAGGAACACCAGCAACCCGGTGACGATCATAAGGATCACGGCAACGGCGGCGGCGGTGTTGTATTTTGGCGGCGACCACGCCGTCAGCGCGAAAATATAGGTTGTCAGCACGGAAATATTGGCCGGGGCGCCCAGCACGGCGGGGATGCCGTAGATCCCCAGCATCACGACGAACGACAGCAACATCCCCGACAGGATCGCCGGCATGATCAACGGAAAAGTCACCGTCGCCATGGTGCGCAACGCGCTGGCACCGGAGATTTCCGCCGCTTCCTCCAGCGCCGGGTCCATGTTGCGCAGCGCCGCCGCGGTAAACATGTAGACATAGGGCGCATAATAAATGCCAAAGACGAAAATCATGCCGGGCATCGTGTAGAGGTCGAAATGCCAGGGTATTCCCATTTTGGTGAGCAGCAAATTCAGCAGCCCGGTCTTCGGCGACCCCAAAATCGACCATGCCACCCCTGCCACCAGCGGCGGCACGAACAGCGGCAGCATGCCCGCACTCGCGATCAGCCCCTTGCACGGGGTGTTGGTCCGCACCACCACCCAGGCGAACGACAGCCCGATCGCCACCGCGACCGCGGTTCCGCCACCGCAGGCGAGCAAAGAATTTCCCAGGGCCGCCGCCACATTGGGGTTCATCGCCACGGTCAGGAAATTCGCGATCGAGAGGTCGGCGAGCTTATAGCCTTCCACCACCGGGTTGGTGGTCGTCAGCGCGCCTATCAGCAGCATCGACGTGGGATAGAGCACCAGGAACGAAAGGACGGCGATCAGGAATCCCGACCACACCCAGGGCACCCAGGCACGCGTCACGCCAATCTTGTCCGCCGTCACGACACTGGCGTCCACCCCGATCCCTCCCTTGGTTGATCCCTGCCGTGTAACACGGCCCGCCCGAATTGCCACCGGCCCCAATTCGGGCTTACGCTCACCCGGCATCCGAAACGGGGCAAATAACGAACGGGGAAACGTCAATGTCAGTCACGCAGATGGGACCGCTCGAGGAGCGGCATATGCAGGCGGCCAATTTTCGCGCCGCCGCCGATAACACCAAGGTCACCTCCACCCATTGGCACATCGCCATGGCCAACGGGTTGGGCTGGGGCTTCGACGGCATGGACGGCGTCATCTTCGCCGTCGTCGCGCCGCAGGTGATCAAGGAGTTCAACGTCGACCTCGGCACCTACCGGTCCGGCGTGCAGATCGCGATGCTGATCGGCATTATCGGGTTGTATTTCTGGCCCTGGCTCGCCGACAAATTCGGCCGCCGCAACCTGCTGGCGATCAATATCGCCATGTTCTCTATCTGCATGCCGCTCGTGGCGCTGTCGGACAGTTTCTGGTTCTACGTCGGAGCGTACGCACTGGTTAGATTCTCCCTGAATGGGGAGTGGGCGATCGGCTCCATGCTCGTCGCGGAAACCTGGCCGGCTCGGCTTCGCGGCCTTGTTATCAGCGCCGACCGATCGGCCTGGGGCGTCGGCGCCGCGCTAGCCGGGGGCATCGCCGCCTATATCGTGTCGCAGTACGGCTGGCGCATGGCCTTCATCCCGCCCGCCGCCATCGCGCTGATCGCCATCTATGTCCGCTTCAAATGCCCCGAATCACCGTACTGGGTGCGGATGAAGGACCGCCGCGAGCGCATCAAGGCCCGCATCGCCGCCGGGCACTTGGTCAGCCACGAAGACCAAGCCTGGATGAGCAAGGCCGGCAAGGTCGGCATCCGGCAGTTGTTCCTACCCGACCTGATCAAGTCCACGCTGCTGTCGGTTTTCGTCGCCAGCACATCCGTCATCGCATTCAGTACCGTCGGGCTGTGGATGCCCCTGTTCCTAAAGGAGGCACACGGCTTCTCCCCCGCCGAATACGGCACGTTCTACATCTGGTGGGGCTTGGTGGGCGTCACCGGCATCTGCTTCGCCGGCTGGTTCATCGACAAACTGGGCCGCCGCCTGGGCTTCGCCTTCATGCTGCTACAGGCCACGATCTTCATGACCTGGTGGATCTTCGCCACCGACAAATCGACCCTGTTCTGGGTGGGCATCGTCTGGGGCTGGGGCTTCCTGGGGGTCTGGGGGCCGATCACCACGTACACGGCGGAGATGTTTCCAACCCGCATCCGCGGCGTGGGCAACGGCTTCTCCTGGACCATCGGCATGTTCTGCGGTTACGTGCTGTGGCCGTTCGTGTCGGTTTACCTGCGGGAAAGCACCGGGTCCTTTCAGGCGGCCTTTCTGCTGATCCCGGTGATCATGGTGATTCAGGCGTCCATCGTCTGGATCTACAGCCCCGAACACGCGGGCAAAGAACTCGACGAAATCTCGATCTGACCTGAACAAGAAACAAAATGGACCCCACGCGAGCGATCGCTTGGGGTCCATCCGTCGTATCGGCCGGCGCGGCCTGGGGGGAGAGCGGCGCCTCAGCCGGTCGTCGGTGCTTAGACCATGATCGTTTGAGGTTGCATGCGATCTCGGCGTTGGATCATGGTCTAAGTCTTTGTTTGAGAGGGTGATTCACGCCCGAGGTTGAAGTCAACCTCAGGCGATCACGCTCTAGCCGCCCACCTTGGCCGGGCTGCCGGAGGGTACCGGCGCCTGAACTGCGTCATGAGCCGGAGGCTGCGTCGTGGCTGGCTTGGCGGTGGCGGTCGCGGCCGTTGGCACGGTGGTCGTGGTCACCGGGGCGGTCGTCGCGGTGTTCGGCTTCGTGGCGTCCTTGGCCGTCGTGTCAGACTTCACGACCGGGGCGGCTTTGCCATCGGGGCCGGCGACCGGCGCGGTGACAGGGGCTTTGGTTTCAGTCACCGTGGCGGCATTGACGCTCAGGGGGAGAATCGCGAGGCCAGTGGCGAACAGACCGGTCGAAGCGAGCGTCAGAAGGCGGTTCATCGTGGGTTCCCTTTCCGCCGGGGGGAGGAAGTTGGTTGCTCCCGGCTGAGAAGCATTAAGCCCCCCAATTGTGTCCACTGCTTGCCGGGCTTGCGGCCGGATCGTGGCATTTGGCACGGAAACGCATTAATATTCGGTAACCTCGGCCCTTCCCTTGGCAAACCATTTGCTTAGTTTGCGGCCGGCCAAACCAAACGGGAGACGTCGATGCCATTGTCCGGAGTGCGGGTCCTCGACCTGACGCGCGTGCTGTCTGGGCCGTTCTGCACCGCCTTACTGGGCGATATGGGTGCCGACGTGATCAAGGTCGAAGCGCCGGAGGGCGATTCCATCCGCGGCCAGGGCGCGATCAAAGACGGCCTGTCCGGCTATTTTGCGCAGTTCAACCGCAACAAGCGCTCGATCCGGCTGGACCTGCGCAAGCCGGAAGGCCGTGACATCCTCGCCCGGTTGATCGCCCAGTCCGACGTCCTGGTCGAGAATTTCCGGCCGGGGGTGCTGGCCAGGATGGGTTTCCCGGCCGAACGCCTGAAAGAACTCCGCCCCAGCCTGGTGTCCTGCGCGATCAACGGCTTCGGCAGCACCGGCCCCTATCGCGATCGCCCGGCCTTCGACTTCATCGCGCAGGCCCTCAGCGGTTTCATGAGCGTCAACGGCCGCGACGGCGATCCCCCGCTGCGCTCAGGGATTCCCATCAGCGACCTGATCGCAGGACTTTACGCGGCGCTTTCGGTCACCGCCTCGGTCCTGCGGGCGCGGGAAACCGGGCGTGGGCAACAGACTGAGGTGTCGCTGACCAACGGCATGGTCAGCATGCTATCCTACATCGCCACGAATTATTTCGCGAGTGGCACCGTTCCCCCGCGCAGCGGCAACGACCATTCGATTGCCGCCCCCTATGGTCTCTACCCCACGCGCGACGGGGAAATCGCGATCGCCCCGCCCGATGACGTGTTCTTCGGCCGCCTCGCCGATGTACTGGGTATGCCCGCGCTGAAATCCGACCCGTTATACGCCACGCAGCATGCCCGGGTGGCCAACCGCGCACGCATAAATGCCATCGTCGGCGGCCAGTTGGCGGCCAATACCACGGCGTATTGGGTGGAAACCATGAACGCGGCTGGCGTGCCCTGCGGCCCCGTCAATACCGTGGAAAAAGCATTCGAGGACCCGCAAATCCTGGCGCAGGAGATGGTCATCAACGTCGAACACCCCGGCCATGGCATCGTCCGCATGCTCGGCTTTCCGATGAAACTGTCTGAAACCCCCTGCCGGGTCCGGCTGCCAGCGCCCGAACTCGGGGAGCACTCCGATGCCATCCTCGCCGAACTTGGCTACGATGAGACAACCCTAGCGTCGTTGCGGTCGGCGGGGGTGATCTGATGGTTGCCGCCACCGTGCGCCTGCGCCCCGGCGCCACCATCGGGGCCACCGACAAACGCCTGTTCGGGGCGTTCATCGAGCATCTCGGCCGCTGCGTTTACGGCGGGATTTACGAGCCGGGGCATCCGACCGCCGACGAACGGGGCTTCCGCCGCGACGTCATCGCGCTGATCAAAGAGCTTGCGCCCAGCATCGTGCGCTACCCCGGCGGCAATTTCGTCAGCGGCTACGACTGGGAGGACGGCGTTGGACCGGCCGAGGAACGACCCCGCCGGCTGGACCTCGCCTGGATGTCCACCGAAACCAACCAGTTCGGCACCAACGAGTTCATCGACTGGTGCCGCCTGACCGGGATCGAGCCGATGCTGGCGGTCAACCTCGGCACCCGCGACGGCGACGCCGCCCGCCGGTATTTGGAATACTGCAACCACCCCGGGGGCACCGCGCTGTCGGAATTGCGCAAGCAGCACGGCTGGCCGCTGCCGCACGAGGTCAAATTCTGGTGCCTGGGCAACGAGATGGACGGACCCTGGCAGATGCAGGCGAAAACGGCCGACGAATACGGCCGCATCGCGGTGGAAACCGCCAAGATGATGAAGTGGATCGACCCCAACATCGAACTCGCCGCCTGCGGATCGTCCGGCCGCAACATGCCCACATACGGCCAGTGGGAGGAAACGGTGCTGGAGCACACGTTCGATCATGTCGAATACATTTCCCTCCATACCTATATCAACAACTACGCCGCCGACCTGCCGGCCTTCCTGGCGGCGCCCGATTTGATGGACGGCTTCATCGAGGAAGTGACCGCGATCGCCGACGCCGTCGCCGCCAAGCGTCGGTCGCCCAAGCGCATCATGTTGAGCTTCGACGAATGGAACGTCTGGTACCGCACCCGCCGGAAACCCGAGGATCGCACCAAACCCGGTTGGCCGGTCGCGCCGCCCATCCTGGAGGAGACCTACACGATGGCCGATGCCCTGGCCTTTGGGGGCATGTGCATCTCGCTATTGAACCACGCCGACCGGGTGAAGGTGGCGTGTCTGGCGCAGTTGGTGAATGCGATCGCCCCGATCGTGACCGAAACCGGCGGGTCCGCCTGGCGGCAGACTATTTTTTATCCCTTCGCGCAGTTCAGCCATTTCGGGCGGGGGACCGTTTTACGGGCGGAAGTCGATTGCCCTGGCTACGATGCGACTTACTACGATCCCCGTGGCGCCCAGGAGCTGCGGTTCCCGGTTTCCGCGCCATTTTTGAAACTGGCAGCCGTGCGGGACGACGCGACCGGCGGGGTGACGATCTTCGCCCTGAACCGGCATCTGACGGAACCGTTGGCGTTGAAGGTCGACCTGGCCGGGCTGGGGATCAAATCGATCCGAGCGGCGCGTCAGTTATGCGACCGGGATCTGGAGGCGGTGAACACGGTGGCGGAGCCCGAACGCATCAGACCCGGCCTGCTCAGCGGCGCCACCGTGTCTGCGCATGTTCTCAAGGCGACGCTACTGCCGGCGTCGTGGAATATGATTCGGCTGGGGACGACCGCTTAGACCATGATCGTTTGAGGTCGCACGCGATCTCGGCGTTGGATCATGGTCTAAGCCTTTGTTTGAGAAGTTGATTCACGCCAGAGGTTGAAGTCAACCTCAGGCGATCACGCTCTAGCGCGCCGTTACTGTGCGGCCCGAGCGGAGCGCGGGCGCCGGTGGGTGGGGACGAGGGTCAAGTCGGCGCTGGCACGCACGGCCCGGACCACCGCGAGGCCATCGAACGTGCCACCGTCGGTGTTCACGATAAAGCCGTAGATATCGGCCCCAGAGGGCGCGCGAATCGAGGCCGTCGGGGCTGGTGTCGTCCCGTGGGCCGAAATGGCGACCGCTGCGTTGAACGCGGCGGCGAGGCAGATAGCTTTGAATATCACGTCCCGGCTCCTTCCCGTTGCGCGTCTATGCGGTGCGATTGGGGTATCAGCAAATTTCGTGCCATTTTTTCATATTGTTGATTTAATTGGACTAACCGGGTGCCAAATAGCCACGATTTAGCGCCGGTGTAAAATTATCCGACACAATTAAAATAATTACGTCAATTTTTTAGACGTTCTCATTGGGCTCGGCTGCGACTGCAGTCGCCGAATACGCGCGGCACCGACGCTCGATCAGAGCGGTAAGCTGGTCGGCGACTAGGGCGACAGAATTAACCTTACGTATAGTTCGTATCGCCCAGGAATACTGCCAAGCAATATTGATATTGCTTGTGGCGGTTTCGATGGATTGATCATGTCAGACCATGCCGCATAAAACCACACCCGCAAAGTCCCTGCAAGTCGATTTGACGCTACTTTTGACGCAACGGCCCATTTTGAGACAAGTTTTTGACGCTGCTTTCGCACCGGCGATGACGCCCGTTCTGGTTACATCCAGTTCTGGCACCGGCTTCGGTAAGCACAATCGAGACAGCGCCAGACGACGGCCCACCCACTCCGCGAAATG
>JANXTL010000065.1 GCA_025352375.1 Acetobacteraceae bacterium
GCCGCCATCACGGCAGAGTCCGGCACCTTCTCCAGCGGCACAAAAAATCGGTCGTCCTCCCGCACCAGCGTATCGTTGTCCACCCGATTATAACAACAAATCAGCGTCCACCGCCGGAACCGGGACAGGTTCTGCGCCGACCGGTGCAGCGTATTCCCGTGGAAAAACACCGCGTCCCCCGGCTCCAGCTCGCACGGCACCACCGCCAGTCGCTCTGTAATCGCCTTCATCCGCGCGGGGTCGGCGACATTCTGCCCCTCTCCGGGCACCGGGACGTGGTCGATACGCCCGAGCAGGTGCGACCCGCGCACCATCTCCAGGCACCCGTTCTCGACGCCGGAGCGGTCGAGTGCGATCTGGCAGCTCGCCAGATGCGGGAACAGGCAGCCATTGTAGTACCAGTAGCCGTAATCCTGGTGCCATTCCCAGGCACCGCCGACAAACGGCTCCTTCGCGGTGAGCTTGGATTGGTAATGATACACCGGTCCGCCGAGCAGCGCCTCAATCGTGTCGACCATGCGGTCGCAACGGGCGGCCATGCCGTAGACGCTGCTGCCGGCGCGGTTCCACAGCGCGATACGGGTGGCGGCACCGGACGCGTCCAGCCGGTCGATCGTGTGCCCTGCAACCTCCGGGTCTTCCTCCATCGCTCGGCGGAGCAGGTCGACCTCCGCCCCGTCGAACATGCCGCGGACGATGAAATACCCGTCCCGCGCGAACGCCGCCTGGTCGGCATCGGACATCAACGAACCCATGGCAATCCGCCCCTCAAACACCAATTACCAACCACCCCGTGACCGGGGCGGCCCTTCCCTGTACCTTACCCCCAGAAACGCCCTCCAGGAATCCCCCCGGCATGTCCGACTACCTCAATCTCCTCTCCGACCTCATCGCCAAAGCGAAAGCCGCCGGGGCGGACGCGGCGGATGCCGTGCTGGCGGCGGGGACATCGTTCTCGGTGTCGCGCCGCCTCGGCCAAACCGAGCATGTCGAACGGGCGGAGGGCCGGGACCTCGGATTAAGGGTGTTCATCGGGCAACGCGCCGCGATGGTATCCTCCAGTTCCGTCGATCCCGCCGGCTTCCAGGCACTCGTGGACCGGGCCGTCGCCATGGCTCGGGTCATTCCCGAGGACAAGTACGCCGGCCTCGCCGACACTGCCCGCCGACCGGACCCGGACAATCTGGACCTCGACGACCCCAGCGAGCCGAGTGCCGAAGCGCTGATCGAGCGCGCCTCCCGCGCCGAGGAAGCGTTGCTGGCGGTCCAGGGCGTTACCAACTCCGAGGGCGCCGACGCCGGGTTCAGCCGGTCGGAGGTCGTGTTGGTCACCTCCGCCGGGTTCGCCGGTCGGCGCACCGGCACCGGGCACTCGATCTCCGCCTCCGCACTGGCGGGCAGTGGTACGGCGATGCAGCGGGACTACGACTACCACTCCGTCGCGCATCTCAGCGATTTGGACGATCCCACCGCGATCGGCCGCAGCGCGGGGGAGCGTGCCGTCCGCCGGCTCGACCCGATCCGCCCGCAGACCGCCAAACTCCCGGTCATCTTCGATCCCCGCGTCGCCGGCGGGCTGATCGGGCATCTGACGGGTGCGATCAACGGAGCCTCCGTCGCCCGAGGCACAACGTTCCTGAAGGACAAACTCCATCAGCGCATCTTCGCCCCCGGCATCTTCATTCACGACGATCCCCGCCGTGTCCGCGGCCCCCGCTCCAAAGTGTTCGACGGGGAGGGAACGCCAACCCGCGCACGCGCGCTGATTGAGGACGGCGTGCTCACCACCTGGCTGCTCGACAGCCGCTCAGCCCGGCAACTGGGCCTGGTGTCCACCGGCCACGCCGCGCGCGGCACAAGCGGGCCGCCGTCGCCATCCGCCACCAATCTTTACATGGCGCCAGGTAAACTGAGCCCCGCGGAGCTAATGGCGGACATTAAACTGGGCCTCTACATCACCGAACTCATCGGCATGGGCGTTAACGGTCTGACCGGCGATTACAGCCGGGGTGCGGCCGGGTTCATGATCCGGCACGGGGTGCTGGCCGAACCCGTGGCCGAGATCACGATCGCGGGGCATCTGACGGATATGTTCGCCAGCTTGACGCCCGCCAGCGATTTGGTCTTTCGTCGCGGCACCGACTCGCCCACTGTGCGGGTTGAGGGACTGACAATGGCCGGGGCCTGACGTCCCCCCCTGGTCCTGGAGGATACGACACCCCATATCGACCGCGTTCAAAAGGAAAAGAACAATATCATGACGCGTTTCCTGTTACCGGCCGCCCTGGCCCTCGCTGTCGCCCTGGCTCCTGGCCTTGCCGATGCACGGGCAGGCTCCGGTACGTCCTCGGGCAGCGCGGGGAGCCGGACTTATACCGCCCCGCCGAGCACGAACACCGCGCCGTCGGGGGCCGCGCCGATGCAGCGCAGCCTGACGTCGCCCACCGCGCCGACCACCGCCACCGCACCCGGTTATGCGCCCCGCCCGTCCTTCGGCGGCGGCTTCATGGGCGGACTGATCGGCGGCGGCATCATTGGCATGATGATGGGCAACGGGATGTTCCACGGCGGCTTCGGCGGCATGTTCGGTCTGCTGATCCAGTTGGCGCTGGTCTTTTTCATCGGCCGCTGGCTGTTCCGCACCTTCCTCGGCGGCAGCCTTGCCACCGCCCAGGGGCCGGCCCACGGGGCGAATATGTTCACGGGACAGCAGCCAGCCCCCCCGCCGATGGGCGGCGGGAGCGCCGGTGGCCCCCCGCCGATCCAGGTCACTCCTCAGGACTACGCGCAATTCGAGCAACTGCTGAAAGGCATTCAGGCCGCCTGGAGCGCGCAGGATCTCAACGGCCTCCGCGCCATGACGACCCCGGAAATGCTGAGTTACTTCAACGAACAGCTCGCCGAACAAGCGAGCCGCGGCGTGCGTAACATGGTCGGCGACGTAAAGCTGCAATCGGGCGACCTCGCGCAAGCCTGGGCTGAGCGGGGGGTGGAATACGCGACGGTGGCGATGCGGTTCTCGATGACGGATGCGACGGTGGACCAAACAAACCGCGTCGTCGACGGCAGCACGACCGAGCATGTCACGGCTACCGAGATATGGACGTTCATGCGGGCGAGGGGCGGGCACTGGGTACTGTCGGCGATCCAGCAGGCGCGATAAAACGCGCCTCGCCTGAAGGAGTTACCCATGTCCGCGCTAGAACCGATCCCGTACAGCGACGCGAAGCTGCGCCGCATCCTGGCCTCGGTCCGGACCATCGCGATGGTTGGCGCCAGTTCCAATTGGAACCGGCCCAGCTATTTCGTGATGAAGTATCTGCAGAACAAAGGCTACCGGGTGATCCCGGTGAACCCCGGCACGGCGGGGCAGGAGCAGCTGGGCGAGAAGGTCTACGCCAGCCTGCGCGACATCCCGGATAAGATCGACATGGTGGACGTGTTCCGCGCCTCGGACGCGGCCGGCCCCATCGTCGACGACGCCATCGCCATCGGCGCCAAAATAGTCTGGATGCAGCTCGGCGTGCGTAACGACGAAGCCGCGGCCAAAGGCGAAGCGGTGGGCCTGGAAGTCATCATGAACCGCTGCCCGAAAATCGAGTTTGGGCGCCTGGGCGGGGAATTGTCCTGGAGCGGGGTGAACTCCGGCATTATCCGCAACAAGGCGGCGCAGCCTCCGACCGACCGGCGGAATAAGCCGCACCCCTTGCCGGTCACCAACGTGACGTACGGCTTCGAAACCCGCGCGATCCACGCCGGCGCGCAGCCCGACCCGACAACGGGTGCCCGGTCCACCCCAATTTACCAGACCACGGCTTACGTGTTCGACGATGTCGACCACGCGGCATCGTTGTTCAATCTGCACAATTTCGGCTATATTTATTCGCGCCTGACCAACCCCACCGTGTCGGTGCTGGAGGAACGCGTTGCCAGCCTTGAAGGCGGCCGCGCGGCGGTGGCAGCGGCGTCCGGGCATGCGGCACAGTTCCTGGTATTCGCGACGATGCTGGAACCGGGGGATGAGTTTCTGGCGTCGACCAATCTGTACGGCGGGTCGCTGACCCAGTTCGGGTTGTCGTTCAAAAAACTCGGCTGGCACTGCTCTTTCGTGAACCCGAAGGACCCCGAGAATTTCCAGCGGGCAATGACGCCCAAGACCAAGGCGATCTTCGTGGAAAGCCTCGCCAATCCCGGCGGCGTCATTGTCGATCTGGAGGCGATTGCCAAAATCGCCCATGCCAACGGCATTCCGTTGATCGTGGATAACACCCTGGCGACGCCGTATTTGTGCCGCCCGTTCGAGTGGGGGGCCGACATCGTCACCCACTCCACGACCAAATTCCTGGGCGGGCACGGTAATTCGATGGGCGGCATGGTGGTGGAATCCGGCAAATTCGATTGGGCGCAGAATGACAAATTCCCGTCGATGACGCAGCCGGAACCGGCGTATCACGGCCTGCGTTTTTACGAGAATTTCGGCGATTTCGCCTTCACCACGAAGGCCCGAGCGGTGGCGTTGCGCGATTACGGCCCGACCATGGCGCCGATGAACGCGTTCCTGACCATCACCGGCACCGAAACATTGCATGTTCGTATGGAGCGTCACTGCGCCAACGCGCAAGCGGTCGCCGAGTTCCTGGCGACGCACCCGAAAGTCGCCTGGGTGTCGTACGCCGGGCTGCCGGATAATCCCTACAACGCACTCGCAAAAAAATATTTGCCCAAGGGCGCGGGCTCGGTCTTCACCTTCGGCGTGAAGGGCGGTTACGAGGCCGGCGTTAAAATGGTGGAGGGCGTGCGGCTGTTCTCGCATTTGGCGAATGTGGGCGACACGCGCAGCCTGATCCTGCACCCCGCCTCCACGACGCACCGGCAATTGACCGAGGACCAACGCACCGCCGCCGGCGCCGGCCCCGACGTGATCCGGCTGTCGATCGGGCTGGAAACGGCGGCGGATTTGATCGCCGATCTGGATCAGGCGCTGGCCCAGGGGTGAACCGCCTCCCCATCTATTACGGCTGGGCGATCGTCGCCGTCACCTTCGTTACCATCGGGTTTGGCGTGAACGCGCGGACGGCGTTCAGCCTGCTGTTCCCACCCATTCTCGACGAATTCGGATGGGGCCGAGGCGTGACGGCCGGGGCGTTCTCCTTCGGCTTTATCGTCTCCGCCATCCTCAGCCCGTTGATGGGCAAGCTAATGGACAAAGCCGGCCCTCGCGCGGTGATGGAGCTGGGTACGGTCCTGATGGGCGCCGGCCTGTTGCTGGCGCCGCTGACCTCGCAACCGTGGCATCTCTATTTGTCCATCGGCGTCCTCGTGGGGGGAGGCAGCGTGTGCCTCGGCTATTCCGGCCAATCCCTGTTCCTCCCCAATTGGTTCGTCCGCCGCCGCGGCTTGGCGCTCGGTGTCGCCTTCGCCGGCGTGGGCGTCGGGTCGATTACGCTGCTGCCATGGATGCAAAGCATGATCGCGCATGCCGGCTGGCGCACCGCCTGCTGGACGCTGGGTCTGTTGCTGCTGGTCGTCCTCGCGCCCATCAACCTGTTGCTGCGCAAGCGACCCGAGGACATGGGGCTGCTGCCCGACGGCGACGCCGCGCCGCATGCATCCGCTGCGCCGCCGCCATCCAACATCGTCGATCCTGTCTGGGCCGCGACCGATTGGACGTTGAGCCGAGCGCTCCGGACAATGCGGTTTTGGTGGATCGCGCTGGGATATTTCGCCGGGCTGTATGTTTGGTACGCGGTCCAGGTGCATCAAACCAAATACCTGACCGAGATCGGTGTCAGTTCCACCGCCGCCGCCTGGGCGCTGGGATTCGTCAGCCTCGCTGGCATCCCTGGCGGTATCGTGCTCGGGCATTTATCGGACCGCATCGGGCGGGAGTGGGTATGGGCCATCGCCAATCTCGGCTTCGCCTTATGCTTCTTGGCATTGCTGGGACTGGGAGTTTATCCGTCGATGCCGCTGGTCTACGCGATGGTGATCGTGCAGGGAGCGTTGGGCTACGGCCTGACCTCGGTCATGGGTGCGATCGTGGCAGAAATTTTCCAGGGCCGGAATTTTGGCATAATCTTCGGTTCGGTCATGCTGTCGGCTTTGGCCGGCGGCGCCGCGGGCCCCTGGCTGACAGGCGCGCTGCACGACTGGCTGGGGAATTATGTGCTGGCATTTTGGTTGGGCGTGGCGATCAGCGGGGTCTCGGCGCTGGCCGTTTGGCAAGCCGCACCGCGTAAAGTTCGCGTGGTATCGGGCCGCGTGCGGCGATAAGGTCGAGCCACCCATAAAAACTACGGAGGATCCAACCCTGGAACCTGCCCGGTGATCCCACACCGATACAACTCTTCCGTCGCCTGCCCCCGCGTGCTACCGGCGCGGCGATGAAGAAGCTGTTGCGGCATCCCACCACCCAGGCCATTTTGGCCCGCCTGCTGGGTTGGTACATGGCCCTGGCGCTCCGCACCACGCGGTGGACCTTGGACGGAGTGGACAACATCGCCCCGCACGCGAAAGGTGCCCCGGCGGTGTTCGCCTTTTGGCATGAGCATCTGCCGATGATGCCGGCGCTGGTCATGCTTGCCTCGAAACTGCCGGGCTACCGCTTTAAGCCGATGCATGGCCTGGTCAGCCGCCACCGCGACGGGCGCTTCATCGGCGACGCCGTACGTCGCTTCGGCATTACCGTCGTATATGGTTCTTCATCCCGAGGAGGTGCGACCGGCTTGCGCAACTTGCTGAAACTACTGACGAATGGCGATCACATCGGGATCACCCCCGATGGACCGCGCGGCCCGCGCCGCGAAGCCGACGCCGGCGTCGCGCAACTGGCCGCCCTCGCCGGAGTTCCGGTGGTGCCCTGTGCCGGACGCACGTCCCGTCGCCTGGTGCTCAAATCCTGGGACCGCATGTCGGTCCCGCTGCCATTCGGACGCGGCGTCATGGTGTGCGGCGCCCCGATCGCGGTGTCGCGCGACGCCTGGCGGGACGCCGTCCCCACCATCGTGGCAGCCCTGAACCGGGCGGCAGACCGGGCGGACCGCCTTTGCGAGAGCTGAATCCACCCTTTTTGGCTCGGATGTGGGCCGGGGCCTCGACATTGGCCACGCCTATCCTGCGCTACAGCCTGCGCCGGCGTGTAGCCCGCGGCAAAGAAATCCTCGAGCGTCTGCCCGAACGCTGGGGTGATGACGCCACACCGCGCCCGAAAGGCCACCTGCTATGGTTGCACGCCGCCAGCATGGGGGAGGCGACGTCGCTGCTGCCCGTACTGACGGCTTTGGCAACCTCGCAAGTGGCCATTCTCCTGACCACCGGCACCGTGACATCCGCCAATCTGCTGGCCCGGCGCCTCCCCGAGTTACGGCTGCAAGACCGGGTTCTGCACCGGTTCGTGCCGTTGGATGTGCCCGCCTGGGCCGCCCGGTTTCTGGACCATTGGCGTCCCGACGCCGTGGGTTTCGTGGAAAGCGAGTTGTGGCCCAACCTGCTGACGGCCTGCCGGGCGCGCGGCATCCCGATGATGCTGATCAACGCCCGCATCTCCGCCGGCAGCCTGAAGCATTGGAAAAGGGTGCCGGCGATGGCGCGCTCCGTGCTGGCCAATTTCACCCGCATCCACGCGCGCGGGCGGGAGGACGCCGACCGGCTGCGCGCCCTGGGCGCTCAAGGCGTCAGCAGCCCCGGCGACCTGAAATTCGCCGCCCCCCAACTGCCCGCCGAGCAAGCCGCGTTGGTTCAGCTACGCGCGCAGATCGGCCGACGACCGGTCTGGGTCGCCGCCAGCACCCACCCGGGCGAGGAAGCCGAGATCGCCGCCGCCCACGCGCTGATCGCCGCCGAGCACCCAGGGCTGCTGACGATCGTCGCTCCCCGCCACCCCGATCGCGGTCCCGAACTGGCAGCAGCATTGCAGGCACCCAGGCGTGGCGCAGGGGAGCCACCGCCCTCGAGCGCGGGCATTTGGATCGCCGATACAATGGGCGAGCTCGGCCTGTGGTACCGGCTGGCCCACGTTGCCTTCGTCGGCCGCAGCCTGCTTGCCCCCGGCGGCGGTCAAAACCCGCTGGAACCCGCCCGTCTGCGCTGCCCCGTCGTGGTTGGCCCCTACACCGGCAACTTCACCGACCCCATCGCGCGTTTGCGGGAAGCCGACGGGATCGACGAGATCGCCGACGCGACCGCGCTCGCCGCTGCCGTGTCCGCCTTGCTACGCGACGAACCCGCGCGCCGCGCGCGTGCCGAACGCGCGTTCGAGGCCGTGCAACTTTACGCCGGGCTGCCTGCCTATACCGCCGAGGCGCTGCTCAGCCTCCTGCCTTCATCCTGCTGATGCCGCGCGCGCCCGCGTACTGGTTCCGGGACGGTTGGGTCGCGAAAACGCTGTCGCCGCTATCGGCGATCGGCGCGGCGATAACCGCAAGGCGGGTCGCGCGCCCGGGTTGGCGAGCGCCTGTGCCCGTGATCTGCTGCGGCAACGTGACGGTCGGCGGCGCGGGAAAGACGACGGTCGTGTTGGATTTGGCCCGGCGCCTGACGGCACGCGGGCACGCGGTTCATATCCTCCTGCGCGGCTACGGTGGGCGGTCGCGCGGGACCCACCGCGTTTCCGCCGGGGACACGGCGTCGGAGGTCGGCGACGAGGCGTTGCTGCTCGCCGAGGCTGCCCCCACCTGGACCGGCGCGGACCGAGCCGCGAGCGCGCGGGCGGCGGTCGCAGCCGGGGCGGCCATGCTGTTGATGGACGACGGGCTGCAGAATCCGTCGCTACACAAGGATTTTTCCTTCCTGGTCGTGGACGGCGCGACCGGGTTCGGTAACGGGCGAGTGCTGCCCGCGGGGCCGCTGCGGGAACCCGTCGCGGTGGGCGCGGCCCGCTGTCAGGCAGCGGTGGCGATTGGTGCCCCTTTGCTGTTGCCGGCTGGCTTACCGGTGTTGCGCGCATCGCTGGTCCAGGGGCCTGAGATCGCCGCGCTGCGACAACGCCGGGTTCTGGCTTTCGCCGGCCTCGCCTACCCCGACAAATTCTTCGGCCCATTGGCCGAGGCGGGCGCCGAACTGGTGCGCCGTATGCCATTCCCCGACCACCATCCGTATCGGCCGCACGAGCTGGACAGCCTGGTGGCCGAAGCGGCGCGGCTGGACGCCATTCTGGTGACGACGCCCAAGGACGCGGTACGCCTGCCGTCCGCCATACGGGCGAGGGTCCGGGTGGTCGGCGTCGGCCTCGCATGGGAAGACGAGGCCGCGCTGATGGCCCTTCTGGACGGCATCGCCGGGTCCGGTCAGACTGGTGTGGATCGATAAGGAAGCTCCTATGAAACTGTTCGATATCACCGGCAAAGTCGCCATCGTCACGGGCGGCAATGGGGGCATCGGCCTCGCCATGGCCAGGGGCATCGCGTCCTGCGGCGCCAACGTCGCGATTGCCGGCCGCAACGCCGAGAAAGCCACGGCGGCCCTGGCATCCCTGCGCGCGTTGGGCGTGCGAGCCGAATTCATCGCCGGCGACGTCACGAAGAAGGCCGATTGCCAGCGCCTGATCGCCGAAACCGAGGCCCAATTCGGGCGGGTGGACATCCTGGTCAACAACGCCGGCACGTCGATTCGCAAAATGCCGCAGGACTACTCGGAAGACGAATGGCACCAGGTGATGGACACCAACCTGACCAGCGCGTTCCTGTGCTCCCAGGCGGCGTATCCGGCGATGGTGAAGGCCGGCGGCGGCAAAATGATCAACATCGGGTCGATGATGTCACTGTTCGGCGCGCCCTACGCGACCCCTTACGCGGCCAGCAAGGGCGGCATCGTGCAGATGACGAAGTGCCTCGCGACCGCTTGGGCGAAGGACAACATCCAGGTGAACGCGGTGCTGCCGGGCTGGATCGACACCGACTTGACGGCGCGCGCCCGAGCACAGGTGGATGGGTTGCAGGCCAGCGTTGAAAGGCGCACGCCCGCCGGCCGCTGGGGCACCCCGCCGGACATGTCGGGGGTGGCGGCGTTCCTGTCGACCTCGGCGTCGGACTTTGTGACGGGCACGGCGATTCCGGTGGACGGCGGGTTCTCGATCGCGATGTAGCCGCGATGTTCCAGCAGGCCGTCATGCTGTACCAGCAACGCCGTCTGCCTGAGGCAGACAAGCTGCTGGGACAGATTCTGCAACGCGCGCCGGCCGATGTGGGCGCGTTGCATTTGGCGGGGCTGATCGCGCAGGAGACCGGGCGGCTGCAACGGGCGGCGACTCTGTTGGGCAAGGCGGTCAGGTTGAACCCGCGCACAGCGCCGTTGCTCGACGCGCTGGCTGGGGTGCTGAACGACCTCGGTCAGAGGCAGGAAGCGCTGGCGCATTGGGACCAAGCGGTTCAGGCCGATCCGGGTTTCGCCGATGCATGGGTCAATCGCGGGACGTTGCTGAAGGTCTTAGATCGCGTGGAGGAGGCGCTCGCCAGCTATGATCGGGCGCTGTCGCTTGAGCCGAACTTCGCCGAAGCCCACTACAATCGGGCGCTGGCGCTGAGCCAGCTCAAGCGATTCGAAGCCGCACTGCAAAGCTGCAACCGGGCCATAGCGCTGACGCCCGGATTTGCCGAGGCGCATTTCAGCCGAGGCACCATCCTGGCCGATCTGAAACGCGACGCGGAAGCCATGACCAGCTTTCGCCAAGCCATCGCGCTAAAACCGGACCACGCCGAGGCCTATTATAATATCGGAACTTCCCTGCTCGGGCTGTCCCGCCTTCGGGAGGCCATCGAGCTTTTCGACCGAGCGATTGTGTTGAAACCGGATCATGCCGACGCCTATCACAATCGCGGGGTCGCGCAGGAGGAATTGGGGCTGTTTGACGCCGCGATCGAGAGCCAGGAGAAAGCCCTGGCGCTGCGACCGGGCTTCGAATTTCTCGATGGCGACCTGCTGCAGCTGCGATTGACGGTTTGTGACTGGGACGGTCTGGACCCCACGCTTACTCGGATTTCCGAACGAGCGGCGAGGGGGGAGCGGATTTGTTCGCCGTTCGCCTCGCTGCTGGCGATCGCCGACCCGGCGCTGCAACGGCGGGCGGCGGAGATTTATGCCGCGGCTAAATATCCGGCGGATAAACGGTTGGGGCCAATTGCGCCCGGGCCCCCGGGGGACAAGATCCGTGTCGGCTATTTCTCGGCGGATTTTCGCGAACATCCAGTATCGCAGCTGATGATTGGCCTGTTCGAAAACCACGACCGGGCGCGGTTTCACGCCGTCGGGTTCGCGTTCGGCCCCGTGACCGGCGACGCCATGGCGGCCAGAGTAGCCGCAAGTCTCGATGCATTCATCGACGTGCGGGGCATGTCCGATCAAGCGGTGGCACAACTTGCGCGTGACGAAGAGATCGACATCGCGATCGACCTAAGCGGCTACACGAAACATGCTCGGACGGGAATTTTCGCGTTTCGGGCAGCGCCGGTTCAGGTCGGATATATCGGGTACCTAGGGACCATGGGCGCGGATTACATCGACTACATCCTGGCCGACCGCGTGATGGTTCCCGATTCGGCGCGACGGTATTACACGGAGAAAATCGCGCACCTTCCATGCTACCAATCCAACCCAGCCGACCGTTCGGTATCCATTACGCCGGTATCCCGAGCGGATATCGGCCTGCCCGAGGTTGGGTTCGTTTTTGGCTGCTTCAACAATAATTTCAAAATTCTTCCGGCTGTTTTCAGCGCCTGGGTTCGTATTCTGACAGCGGTACCAGGTAGCGTGTTGTGGCTTTACATCACGGGCGACGCTGCGGAGCGAAACATCCGCGCCAGCGCGGCTGCCATGGGCCTCGATCCTACCCGAATCGTTTTCGCTCGGCGAACGCCCCACCCCGAATATCTGTCGCGGCTTCGACTCGCGGATTTGTTCCTGGACACCTCGCCCTATAACGCCGGCACCACGGCCAGCGACGCGCTGTGGATGGGGCTGCCGGTGCTGGCCCGGCTGGGCGAAACGTTCGCTGGACGGATGGCTGCCAGTCTGTTGACCGCAATCGAGGTGCCTGAGCTAATCGCTTCATCATTGAAAGAATATGAAGCGATGGCGATTGCGCTCGCGCAGGACCCCTGCCGCTTGGCCGACATCAAAAGAAAATTGACGCATAATCGCGCGACGTCGCGCTTATTCGATACAGAACGGTTCGCGCGGAATATGGAGACCGCGTACACCGCGATAATCGCACGTTACCAAGCTGGACTGCCGCCCGACCATATTCAGGTCGAGGACTAGAACGTGCTGATTGTAAACGGTCAACACGCTCTGGTAGTTGATTTTTAGCGCAGATTCACGCCCACCCAAACGATCGCTCCACCGCTTTTTTCCAAGACCCGGCCAGAGCCCCCCGTCGGTCTGCGTCCAACGACGGGGTCCAGGTCCGTGCCACCGCCCAGTTTGCCCGCAGGTCGTCCAGACCCTTCCAATACCCCACCGCCAGCCCGGCCGCGTAAGCGGCACCAAGCGCGGTGGTTTCGACGGTGGCGGGGCGGACAACGGGGGTGTTGAGCATGTCGGATTGGAACTGCATCAGCAGCTCGTTGACCACCATGCCACCGTCCACCCGCAGGGTTTTGATGGGGATGCCAGAGTCCTGCTCCATCGCGCGCACCACATCCATGGTCTGGAAGGCCGTGGCCTCCAGCGCGGCGCGGGCGATGTGCCCGGCGGAGGCGAAACGGGTCAGGCCTGCCAGAACACCGCGCGCGTCGGCCCGCCAATACGGCGCGTAGAGGCCGGAAAACGCCGGCACGAAATAGACATCGCCGTTATCGGGGACGGACGCTGCAAGGGTCTCGATATCCCCACTTTGCTTGATGATGCCGAGGTTGTCTCGAAGCCACTGCACCAGCGCGCCGGTGATGGCGATGGAACCCTCAAGGGCGTACGTCGCGGGGGCGTCGCCGAGTTTCGCCGCGACGGTTGTCAGGAGGCCGTGTTTGGATGGTATTGGAACGGATCCGGTGTGCATCAGCATGAAGCAGCCGGTGCCGTAGGTGTTCTTTGCCTCCCCGGGTTCGAAGCAGGCCTGCCCCATTAACGCGGCTTGCTGGTCGCCAAGAATGCCCGCGACCGGCACGCCGCCCAACGCCGTGCCGTATATTTCCGAGGACGAGGCGATCCGCGGCAGCACAGACCGCGGAATACCGAAAACGGAAAGCAACGCAGGATCCCAGTCCAGTGTGGCAAGGTTCATCAGCTGCGTGCGGGAGGCGTTGGTGACATCGGTAACGTGCAGCCCCGTCAGGTTCCACAACACCCACGTATCGATGGTCCCGAACAGGAGGTCGCGCGTCCGAGCGCCCGGCACGTTGTCGAGCAGCCAGCGCAATTTCAAAGCGGAAAAATAGCTGGCCAACGGCAAACCCGTTGCCGCGCGAAACCGGTCCTGCCCGCCGTCGCGGGCGAATTCGGCGACCAGCGGATCGACCCGTGTGTCCTGCCAGACCAGGGCGTTGTGCACCGGAAGTCCGGTCTTACCGTCCCACAGTACGGTGGTTTCCCGCTGGTTGGTAATCCCGATCGCCGCCAAATCGCTCGGCTTCATGTCTGCGGACCGCAGCGACTCGTCAATCACCGCCAGGACGTTGTCGCGTATTTCGATAGGATCGTGCTCGACCCAGCCGGGCTGAGGAAAAATCTGCCGGTGTTCGCGCTGCGCCTGGGCAATGGTGTTGCCGGTACGGTCGAAGACGATGAAGCGGCTGGATGTGGTGCCCTGATCGATGGCGCCGATGTAGCGGGTCATAGTATTCTCCCAAACGCCAGGCAGACTAGACCAATCATGGCCGCTCGGCCCACACTCCCGCCGCGCAACTCGAGGAACCGCCGCATGTCAGCACGTTTCGCAGGACGCACCGCCATCGTCACGGGAGGGGTTTCCGGCATCGGCGCCGGGGTAGCACGCCGCCTCGTGGCCGAAGGTGCGACGCTCAGCCTGTGGGACATGGACGCGGCCAAGCTGGCGAAGTCAGGTGCGGCGCATACCGTCGCCCTCGACATCGCCGACCCCGATGCGGTTCACAAAGCCGCCGCCGCGTCCGCCGCGGCATTGGGGAAAATCGATATTTTGATTGCATCGGCGGGCATCACCGGCCCGAATCACCCGACTTGGGAATACCCGGTGGCGGCCTGGGATCGGGTGATCGACGTGAACCTGAAGGGCGTTTTCTACTCCAACAGCGCCGTCGTGCCGTTCATGCAAGCGAACGGGTACGGAAGGATCGTCAACATCGCGTCCATCGCGGGAAAGGAGGGCAATCCAATGGCATCCGCCTATTCCGCATCGAAAGGCGGGGTGATCGCGCTGACGAAATCGTTGGGCAAGGAGCTCGCGCCAACCGAAATCCGGGTGAACTGCGTCACCCCCGCCGCCGTGCGCACGCCGATTTTCGATCAGATGACGCAACAGCAGATCGACTGGATGCTGTCGAAAATTCCCATCGCGCGGTTTGGCGAGATCGACGAGATTGCCTCGCTGATCCTTTGGCTGGCGAGCGAGGAGGCCAGTTTTTCCACCGGCGCCGTGTTCGACATCTCCGGCGGGCGCGCGACTTACTGAAAGGGCGAACCATGCACTCCGACGAATTGGGCTTCATGCCGGCCACCGAGCTGGCCGAACGCATCCGCACGAAGAAAATTTCCCCGGTCGAGTACACGCGCGATCTGATCCAACGGATCGAAACGCTGGAACCGCGCGTCAATGCCTTCGCCCACCTTGCCGCGGATCAGGCGATGGATGCCGCGCACAAGGCGGAGGCCGCATTGATGTCTGGCGCCCGCATCGGCCGGCTGCACGGCGTGCCCGCCACTATCAAGGACCTGGTCATCACCAAGGACATGCCGACGCAAAGCGGCAGCATGATTTTCCAAAAACACCAGCCGACCGAGGACTCCCCCGTCGTGCCGCGCCTGCGGGCGGAAGGCGCGATTATCCTGGGCAAGACCACGACGTCGGAGTTCGGTTGGACCGGCGTGTCCCATTCGCCGCTGACCGGCATTACGCATAATCCCTGGAAATACGGTTACAATGCGGGCGCTTCCAGCGCCGGCGCGGGGGCGGCCTCCGCCGCCGGCTATGGCCCGTTGCACCAAGGCAGCGACGGAGCCGGATCGATCCGCATGCCTAGCCATTTTTGCGGCGTGTTCGGGATCAAGCCAAGCTTCGGGCGGGTGCCGTACTACCCGGTCAGCACAGGGGACATGACCTCGCATATGGGCCCGATGTCCCGAACCGTCGCCGACAGCGCGCTGATGCTGGAGGTCATGGCTGGCCCCCATCCGTTGGACTACACCACGCTGGAAGCTGGTCCGGCACACTACCTCGCGCGGTTGCATGAAGGTGTGAAAGGTAAGCGCATCGCCTTCAGCCCCGACCTTGGCCATGCCCGCGTGGACCCGGACGTCGCCGCCCTGGTGCGCAAAGCAGCCGAACGTTTCACCGAACTCGGCGCCACGGTGGAGGAAGTGAAAACTCCCTGGGCGACGCCTGGACCTGAACTGGTCCGATTCTTCTGGTCGGCGCATCTGACCCGGCTACAGCCGTATCTGGAAAAATGGGAATCCCAGATGGACCCCGGTCTGGTCGCCTGCATCAAAGCCTCGGAAAACGTTTCCATCGCCGAATACCAGGCCGCGCGGGAGCGCAAGATGCCCTACATCGCCGCGATCCACCGCTGGTTCGAGGATTGGGATTTCCTGCTCACCCCCAGCGTGTCCGTCGCTGCCTTCCCGGCCGAAAAACTGATGCCCGACCATTGGCCGCAACACGCTTGGGATTGGGTGAGCTGGGCCGAGTTCTCCCACCCCTTCAACATGTCCTGGAATCCCGCCGCCAGCGTGCCCTGCGGTTTCACCGCCGAGGGCCTACCGGTCGGCCTGCAAATCGTCGGTAAGCGGTTCGACGATCTGGGCGTGCTGCAAGCCTCCGCCGCGTTCGAGCAGGCGCAACCCTGGGCGCACAAACGCCCACCCCTGGCCTAACCCCTCATGCGGGACGCCATCGCCGCCTTCCTGCTCGGCTATGCTCGGGTCCGGGCACCCGCGGACCTTTCCCGGCGCGGTTTGGTTCTTCGTCAGCATGACCGCCGCGGCGGCAGCACTGGCGCTGACCGTCTGGATCACCTACCGTTCCGCTGATCGGGTCGCCCGCATGACGGGTCCGACTGGCAGCCGCACGATCACGCGGCTGGCGGCGTTCCCACTACTGTGCATTGGCGTGCAAATCTTGATCACCGGGGTTGAAGATGTGCTGGGGCCGCTGCTGGCCCAGCGCTAAACGCCGGTTCGGAACCACATAAGGAGGAAACCAATGGCCTATTCCATCTACGATGCCACCGCGCCGCTCTGCGCCCAACAGCTGACGGCCCTGCTCGGTATTTGCGACAAAGCCGCCGCGCATTGCGCTGAGAAGAAGATCGACGAAGCCTGGCTGCTGACCGATCGTCTGGCGCCGGACATGTTCAGCCTCGGCCGGCAAATCCGTCAGGCGTGCGATTTCGGCCGCAATACGGTCGGGCGGCTGGCCGGTGTCGCGGGCCCCGATTTCCCGGCCGTGGACCCCACCACCTTCGCAGAAGCGAAGGATCGAATTCAGAAGTCCCTCGACTTCGTGAAAAGCATTACCCGCGCGCAGCTCGAGGGTTCGGAAGACAAGCAGGTCAGCTGGACCGCCGGCACGCGGGAGATGTCGTTCAAGGGCGATGCCTACGCGCGTTGGTTCGCTCTGCCGAACTTCTATTTCTTCTGCACCACCGCATACAACATCCTGCGCCATCGCGGCGTGGAAGTGGGCAAGGGCGACTTCCTCGGCCCCAGATAAACGGGCAATAATCGACGCTTGGCGCGGATCGGGGCACATTGCTAAGGTGTGGCCCGATTCGCGCCTCGACCGGGCATTGGGGATTTGACACGATGAAGCTTAAGGCCGACCGCGCCACGCTGCTAAAAGCCCTGGCGCATGTCCAGAGCGTGGTGGAGCGGCGCAACACCATCCCCATCCTCGCCAACGTGATGATCGCGGTGCGGGACGGCAAGCTTTCGCTCACCGCGACCGACATGGAAATCGCCGTTGTCGAGGACGTGGCCGCCACCAGCAGCCGCAACGGCGCATGCACCGCGCCCGCCGCGACGCTGTACGAGATCGTACGCAAATTGCCCGATGGTGCCGACGTCGAACTCGATCACCCCGGCGGCGACGCCCAATTGGCGCTGCGGGCCGGGCGTTACGCCACGTCTCTGGTCGTTCTGCCGGTCGACGATTTCCCGTCGATGACCGCTGGGGTGCTACCGCACCGCTTCAACCTCTCGGCGCAGACTCTGCGCGCACTGGTCGATCGCACCCGGTTCGCCGTCAGTACCGAGGAAACCCGTTATTACCTCAACGGCATTTACCTGCATGCCGCCGAAAGCGAAGGGACCAAAGTCCTGCGCGCCGTCGCCACCGACGGACACCGACTCGCGAGGGTCGAAGAACCCCTGCCCGAGGGCGCCGAAACCATGCCCGGCGTCATTATCCCCCGGAAGACCGTGAACGAACTGCGCAAGCTGATCGACGAGGTCAACGGCAACGTCGAAATCGCGCTGTCCGATACCCGCATCCAATTCAAGGTCGACCAGATCCTACTGACCAGCAAGCTGATCGACGGCACCTTCCCCGAATACGAGCGAGTTATCCCGCGCGGCAACGACAAGGTTCTGCGCGTCGGCAAGAAAGATTTCGCCGACGCCGTGGGCCGCGTGGCGGCGATTTCGTCCGAACGCTCCCGCCCGGTGAAACTCTCGCTAGCCCGTGACCTGCTGACGCTATCGGCGGCGAGCCCCGAGCAGGGGACGGCGAGCGAGGAACTGGACGCCGATCACGTCAAGTATGACTCCGGTCCGCTCGAGATCGGCTTCCAGGCACGGTATCTGAACGACATCACCGACCAGATCGGAGAAACGGTGGAGTTTCGGTTCGCCGACGGCTCCGCCCCAACCGTTGTCCAGGACGCCGCCGACGCCAGCGCGCTGTACGTTCTGATGCCGATGCGAGTTTGACGGCGTCCTATCTCATGGTCGGGCCTGACCCGGCCACCTCAGGCCCGTTGGCCGCATCATGATCGGGCCTCGGTGCCCGGCGACGAGCGGTCCAAGCCCAACCATGACGGTGGCCGGACTCGCCGAAACCATCTGCGCCAACGTCCGGTATCCCGCTTCGTTCGGGTGTAATTTGTCGCCCCCGACGTAGGGGCCGGTGTCGATCGTCCTGTCCCCAAACCGTCTCGCGATCGTTTGAATGGCCGCGCGTGCGTCGCCATGCCCGAACGGCAGCAACCAGATCACGGTCCTGGCGGTCACCGCCGATCGCACTCGAGCCAGACTTTCCAGCGTGTGCGCCCCGGCACCGTCGTTGACCCCCAGGCTGATCACGACCTTATCGGCGCGGTACGGCGACAGGCGTTCGATAACATAGCGTGCCGACGTGATGCCCACCTCGGCCTCGATACGGCATTGCGGCAGTTGCTGACCGACGCCGACGGCCAAGCTGTCTCCCAACGATAAGCAGAACATAGCGATGCCTCCCATTCCGGAGGCAAAGCATTTAACAGCGAAAGGTAAAGAAAGTCTTAACGGGAGCCAAAAAACTTCGCGGCCTCCATATCTCTGACCGCTTCATGCAGCCATTTGTAGGGCTGGTTCAAACCCGTCCGTTCTCCCAAGGCTTGGACCTTAGGCGCCCAATCCCGCAGCGTGTCATTGCCCTGGTTCGTGCCCACCGTATCCAGCCAGGCGGCCAGCGGGGTCGTGCCAAGGGCGGCGCTGACAGTACCGCCGAGCACATACAGAATCGCCAGTCCGAATGGCGTCACCCTGCCTTTGGTTCGCGGAACCATCGTCCCCCCTAAAACTGGAAGTAGATGAAGGGCGCCACGCCGTCCGGCCCCAGCGCGTCGATCATAGCGATGCCGGCACCCGCGACCAGCGCCCAGGTCCAGTTCGGCCACGACCCGGCGTACCCCGCGAGCCGCCCCGCCATTTGGCGCGGCACCGCGTTCAGCACCAGGCCCAATACAACGAATCCCAGGGTAAGCGGCGCGATTTGCAACTGCGCGTCGGCTGCCGGCGCCTCGGTCAAATAGACCAAAACCGTGTCGAAACTGGCTGCGCGGAACAGCACCCAGCTCAAGCAGACGATGTGGAACACCACAAGCAAGCGGATCGCCCGCCCCAAACGGGAGGATGCCCACACCCCGAGCGGCGTATCCGACCATTGCCGCAACCAGCGCTCGACCACCAGGCCGATCCCGTGCAGCGCGCCCCAGGCGACGAACTTCAAGGCCGCACCATGCCAGATGCCACCGAGCAGCATCGTGATCAGGAGGTTACGCGCCGTGAACCAGTTGCCGCCCCGGCTGCCGCCGAGCGGTTTGTACAGATAGTCGCGCAGCCACGACGACAGGGAGATATGCCAGCGCCGCCAGAACTCCTGCAGACTAAGCGATCGGTACGGCTGATCAAAATTCAGCGGGAATCGGTAGCCCAGCAGCGCCGCCAACCCGATCGCGATGTCGGTGTAGGCCGAGAAGTCGCAGTAGATCTGTACCGCATAGCCATAGGCCGCCAGCAACCGATCCAACGCGCCATAACGGCCAGGATCGAAGAATACGGGATCGACCAGGTCGGTCGCGATGTAGTTCGCCAGCACCACCTTCTTGAACAAACCGCCGAGGATCAGCAGCACCGGTTCGGCCAGCGGCACCCTGGCCGGCACCGGCTGGGCCAATTGCGGCAGAAAGTACGACGACCGGACGATCGGGCCGGCGACCAGCTGCGGGAAGAACGACAGATAGAGTAAAATATGGTCCAGTCGCCGGCACACCGCGACATCGCCGCGATAGACGTCCACCAAATAGGAGATGCCGTGGAACATGAAAAAGGAGATGCCGACAGGCAGGATAACCTCGATCAGCGGGAATTGCGCACCCGCATGAGCAGCGTCGAGCGCCGCGTTCAGGCCACCAATCAGGAAGTCGTAATATTTGAAGAACGCCAGCAGCAGCAAATGCCCCGAGATAGTGCACCCCACCACCAGACGGCGGGCACGATCCGAAGCCATCGCCGCGATACCCAACCCACCCAGGTATGTCAGCACGGAGCTGCCCGCGAGAAGGAAGCAAAAATGCCAATTCCATTGCGCGTAGAACCAATAGCTCGCGACCACCAGCATCAGATTCCGTGCTCGGGTGTACCCGGCAAAGGGCACGGCAAGCGCCACGACCACGAAAAAGAACAGCAAGAAGTCGAGAGTCGGAAACAGCATCAGGATTGAGGCCGAAGCGCTTTATATTTCTCGTAACCCTCCATCAGCACCTGGAACAGTACGTCGGCCGTTGCCTGATATCCGGGGCGCAGCAGGTGGACATGATCGGGCGCCGCCATCGGCGGTCTGGTCGTCGCCCAGCGACCGATGCTGCACGCGCCGCCCATCGCTGCCTGCCAATCCCAGAAGAACAGATTTTCCCGGGCCGCGACCTCCCGTTGGATGTCGCGCACCAGCGCCAGGCGCGGCGGCTGCTCCCAATGCGGATCGCCACATGTGGTGTGACCCTTGAAGCCTTTGGGCGTCCGTTTGGCGCTGTCGGGTGGCCCGAGCACCACGATGGCCGCGGAGGGGGCGGCGGAGCGGAGCATTCGCAGGGCTTGGTCGAACCGCTGGCGGTAGGATCCCGCCTCAGTGCCGTTGCCGAACGCCTCATTGGTCCCAAAAGCCACCAGAATGGCCGACGGCGCGAGCCGGGTCAGCTCTTGCCGCACCAGTGCCGGGTCCATCTGCAAGAGGATATCCACCGTCGCCCCGATCGTCCCCAGGTTGGAGACGATCACGCCCGGCCGGTCACGCTCGGCTGTCCAGGACAGCATGTCGACGGGTGCGTCGCCCACGGCGCTGACCGTGACTTCGCCGCCGCCGGCCCCCTTGGGCAACGTGACCCATTGCGGACCGAGTGTAGCCGCGTTCGTGGAAATACGCGTCCGCCAACCCGTCGCCGACGCGATATCCACCGACCCGCCGCCGGGCTGGGCCAGGAATTCCAGCAATACGCTGGTCTGATCCGCCGGATCGGCCGACGACAGCGTCATCTCGGCCGGTCCATCGGCATGTTGGCGAAGCCCGGCGATCCCCATCGGACCCGCCGCCCGTCCGGCGCGATCGAGCGTCCACCCATTGGATACCGCGGACACCCTATCCGGGCGGTAATAGTTGAACGGTACGCCGGGATGCAGCACGCCGCGCCCGGCATCGCCAAAGCGCGCCTGAAACTGCGTGCGCAGGCGGCCGCTGAAGCTGTCGTTGGCGGTATGGCTGTCGCCGATTAGCAGGACCATGACGGGGGCGGTGCGGGTCCTGGTCTCCAACCCGCTCAGACCGCGGAACAACGGCACCAATGGTCCGGCTGGCCCAAGCTTGCCGATGGCTTCGGCATCGGGAATACCCCGGTAGGCCGAGCAGCCTGACAACGCGAGGCACAGAATCACCAAAATGTGAGCGACATTCGGCCACGATACAGGTGCTATGGGGAGCACGGGTTCACGAGACGACATGGACCACCGATTGCTCCTCAAGCATGACGTGTGTAAGCTAGCATTGGTTTTTTCCTCTGTCATCGGGTGGTCGTGCGTGAACATTCCGCGTCGTGACGCGCTGCTGGTAGCAGCCGCGTGTGCAATCTTCGGGATGTCCGGGGCTCAGGCCGCCGAGACGATCAACCGCATATTGGTCGTCGGCGACTCCCAGGCCCAAGGCTTGGCCGGCGGCTTGCAACGGGTGCTGCTGCGGGAGCGCGAATGGCGGGTGATCGATCGGTCGCACATCTCCACGGGTCTGTATTCGCCGGTTAAATTCGACTGGCCCGCGTCGGCCGCCGGCATCGCGGAAAAGGAACATGGCGCGCTGGCGGTGGTCATGTTCGGCGCCAACGACCGTCCGAACATTCGCACCAAGGGGGCCATCGATCCGCAGCGCGCCGTTGCCTGGGCCGCCCCCTACTGCGCCCACATCCGCGCCGTCGCGTCAGCCCTCAAACGCGGCTGCGCAGGGGTCGTCTGGGTCGGGCATCCGATTGTCCGCGACCCCGTCTACGCCGAAGACATGGCATTCCTGAACAGTCTCTTCGAGTCCGAGGCCATCGCCTCCGGGGCGCAATGGCTCCCATCCTGGCCGATATTTACTGACAAAGATGGCCAGTACACCGCGCACGGTAAGGCGCTCGATGGCCATCTCGAACGGCTCCGCGCCGACGATGGGGTGCATCTGACGGCTGCGGGGTACGATGTCCTGGCGAACGCGCTGATGCCGATCCTGCGGGCCGATCTCGGGATTCCCGCCCCTAGACCATGATCGTTTGAGGTTGCATGCGATCTCGGCGTTGGATCATGGTCTAAGCCTTTGTTTGAGAGGGTGATTCACGCCCGAGGTTGAAGTCAACCTCAGGCGATCACGCTCTAAGCCTGCCTGAAGGACCAACCCGTGATTCCATGTCTGATCCTCGGTGACAGTCTCGCGGTCGGTGTCGGACAGGCCCGGCCGGAGTGCACAGTCGCCGCGGAGGTCGGGATCAACACATCGCGCTACCTGCAAGTCTGGCATCCCCCGTTTCATGCCAAAATCGTGGTGATCAGCCTTGGGGTCAACGACTCCCTGGATATCGAAACCGAGCACAACCTGCGCCGGCTGCGGCATGGGATTTCGGCGGATACGGTCTATTGGCTGCTGCCTGGCATTCACCCGACCGCCCGCACCGCGGTGCACGACATCGCGCGGGAGTTCCGGGACAAAACCATCGATGTCGCGCCGTTGACGGGTGCGGATCATATCCATCCGGACCGCACGGGATACGCGAAGCTTGCGTCGCTCACCCGACATGGGGCGGGTGAGTATGTTCCGAGGCGGGCAGCCTACACCGACGTGCCGACCCATGGGTCGGTTTACCGTTCATTTACGCATGGCAATGGGGCCTATCGCGATTTTGCCGTTCGGCAGCTTCCCGGGATCAATATCTGGCGCGGGCCCGATAGCCTGAACGGTCTGCCTGTGCCGCCGATGCCGCCGAAACTGCCGCGCTGACAGGACGCGACAGCATCGGGTAGTGTCCTTTCGATAGCGCATCCAGACTCGGCGCTGGCAGCCGCAAGTACACCGCATAGCGCCACGATGCCGCCAGCGCATCGAAAAGAAATGCCCGCAGGATTGGGCTTGGCACGGCCTCGAGAAACATCAAGGGATCGCCACCGTCGTGGACGGCCGTTACCCAGCGTTTAATGGCCCCTTGCCCTTGGCCATAAGCTGAAAGAACCCGCAACAAATCGCCATGAATATCGGGGTCGTTCGCCAACACGATAATGTATCGTTGTCCGACCGATAAATTGATCGCCGGGTTGGTAAGTTGGCTGGTTTGGGCAGCGGTCAACGCACCGATTCCCTGGGCGGTCGACGGCATGATTTGCATCAGTCCCAAGGCCCCCAGGCTTGAAACGACATCGGATTGGAAATTCGATTCGTGGTGTACGATGCCGTAGACAAGAGTCGGATCGACAATAAACCCACCGTCGGGCCGCAATTTGGGCGGTGCCAGTTTGTCGGCGATGGTCGTAACGGTGCTGTAGCCAGTACGAAGCTCGGCCGCGAGATTTGTCATCCCCGTCGTATCGGCGACCGCCACCAATAGCCGCCCAAGGGACGGTTCCGTTTGCAGGTCGAGCGACAACGCTCGCACCTCATCCTCCGCGCGTTTTTTATCGCCAATCTGCAACAACCCAAACGCGCGACGCGCGCGCGGAATCGTGAGCAGCCGCTCGATATCGACGACGCCGATAGTCCGTTGCGGAATAAATTCAGTATCCACAATGTGGATCAAACCAAGCTTGCGGCGTGCGATGCGGCCGTAAAACGTATCTTGGAAAAGAGCGGCCCTTCGAAGCCAAATCGAACTTTCGCCAGGCTGGCCATTTCTCTCGTTGTCATGTGCGATCCAATACGCCGCCGCGGCTCGGATCGTCGTCAGTTGCGTCGAATCATAGGCTGCCGTAAAAAAGGACACAGCCGTGGCTTTGTCGTTCTGACGCCACGCCGCAAGGCCCGCGGCAAACAAATCATCTGCCGCACGCGTACGCGTGCTCGACATCATGACGATTTGCCCGGCGCGGATAGCCTCTGCATCACGGTTATGCACAAATAGAGTGCGAATTGTGCCGGCTGCACTGTTCCCCCGCGCCACTTCGACGGCCGCCCGATGCACCGGACGACTTCCGTCCCCACGTGCGACGGCACTCGCCGACTCAATACGCCTGAGACGCGCGGCAATAGCCACGTTGTCGGATTGTTCGCCAAATCGACGCAACCAATCGGACAATTCGGCAACCGTGGGGTGCAGATTCGGATTGAGGTAACGCGCCGCCAAAACCGGTCCCACCATCAAATCTGATTCGAGATTCGCGATGTCTCGGTCAGCGTCGGATATCGCGCCGACTACCTGCAAATCCAGAATACGCGTCAGCATAGCTACGTCGCTAGGCGACAATGGCCGTGGAAAATCGATCCGATCACTACCTGGCATGACCAAATGTGGTAACGCCATCGCGGTTTCATCGTTCGTTTCAGCGGCTCGCTGAGCAATGGCAACAGATACGCAGCTCGATACCGCTAAGACGGCACAAAGCGCATAGATACCACAGTTCGCGAGCCAGCTGTCGATGCGCTGTCTCGTTCGCATCTACCCTAACTATCTATGCCCACTCCGAATTGCAAGTTTTTTTGCGATCGGGCCACAGACCAAAGGAGGAAATTGTGACAAATGGGGTAGATTAACCGCGATAGCGATGCATTATTGGTGCAATATAATAATGGAATTGTCGAGCCGGAACGGATAATTGACACACGAAATATTTCTAAAAAATATTTGCGCGAATTGATGTTACCGGCCGTACGGTTTGTCTCGTTACTAAAGACCCCTGGCCGTTCGGTCCACCGCGGCCACCTGAACGCCAGATTTTGCTTTCCGGTCGCCGGGAACCGTGGCATCTTCCAAAAGTGCCACGTCTCCAACGCCTTACCCTCACGGACTTCAGGAACTATGCTTCCCTGACATGGCGGCCATCCGCCGGCATCAGCGTGTTCGCGGGCCCTAACGGCACTGGCAAGACCAATGTGTTGGAAGCGGTCTCTCTTTTGGTTCCCGGCCGCGGCCTTCGCGGCGCACGCAACGCTGACCTGCCGCGCCTCGGGGGCCCCGGTGGCTGGGCGGTGGCGGGCCGGTTCGAAACCGGCGACGGAGAACACGATATCGGCACCGGTACCGCCCCTGACGGCCCGCCGGATCGCCGCGTCTTCCGCCTCGATGGCGCCGCGCCGCGCAGTCAGGCTGAGATCGCCGCCCGCATCGCAGCGGTCTGGCTCACGCCGCAAATGGACCGGCTGTTCCTGGAGGGGTTGTCGGGCCGCCGCCGCTTCCTCGACCGTTTGGTCTGGGCTCTCGAGCCTGGTCACGCCCGGGAAATGGCGGCGCATGACTCGGCGATGGGCAACCGCAACCGCCTGCTGGCGGAGGGCCGACACGACCGCGCCTGGTTGGCAGGCTTGGAAGATGCGATGGCTCGGCATGCGGTGGCGGCCACGGCCGCCCGATCGTCCCTCGTCGCGCGCCTGAACGTGGCCTTGGCCAACGGGGTGGCCGGGGCGTTCCCCGCGGCCCACATCGCGCTCGCCTGCCCCATTGCCGAACGACTCGCCAGCGGGACGGCGCTCGCGGCCGAAGATTGGATGCGCGCAACCCTCGAGGCTAACCGAACCCGCGACGCCGCTGCCCGTTCGGCATCGATGGGCGCGCATCGCAGCGACATGGCTCTGACCGATTCCGTGTCGGGTACCCCTGCAGCACTGGCCAGCACGGGGGAGCAGAAGGCGTTGCTCATCGGCGTCATCCTCGGCCACGCGGCACTGATCGCCGAAACGCGGGGATTTCCGCCGATTCTACTCTTGGATGAACCAGCTGTGCATCTCGATCCCGCTCGCCGGGCCGAGCTGTTTGGCGCGCTAATCGGCTTGAGGGCGCAAACGCTCATAACCGGCACCGATCCTGAGGTTTTTGCACCGCTCGGGGCGCACGCTGAAATGCTCCGAACCGGCGATGGCGCGCTGTACCCCCTGTCCTAATCCCCGCGCGAATGCTATATTCTCGCGTGTCCCATCCATTCACGGAGTACCCCATCGGCATGTCCGACAACGCCGACGCGCCCCCCGATTCCGATCCTGACGCGTACGACGCCGCGTCGATCTCCGTATTGAGGGGATTGGACGCCGTGCGCCGCCGTCCGGGTATGTATATTGGCGACACCGACGACGGCTCCGGTCTGCATCACATGGCCTTCGAGATCATCGACAACGCGGTGGACGAGGTCCAGGCCGGCTATGCCACGCGCTGCGAACTGACGCTGAATGGCGACGGCAGCGTGACGGTGTCCGACGACGGGCGCGGTATTCCGACCGACATCCATCCGGAGGAAGGCATTTCCGCCGCCGAGGTCGTGTTGACCAAGCTCCACGCAGGCGGCAAGTTCAACCAGAACTCCTATAAGGTGTCCGGTGGCCTGCACGGCGTCGGCGCGGCCGTGGTGAACGCCCTGTCCGAGTGGATGGAAGTCCGCATCTGGCGCAACGGCGTGGAACACATGATCCGCTTCCAGCATGGCAACGCGGATGCTCCTTTGGCCCTGGTCGGTCCCTCCGACCACGCCAACGGCACCGAAGTCACCTTCAAAGCAAGCACCGCGACCTTCACCAAGACAGAGTTCGATTACGCGGTGCTGGAGCGCCGGCTGCGGGAGCTGGCGTTCCTCAATTCCGGCATGACCATCGTGCTGCGCGACGAGCGCCATGTGCCGGCGGTGGAAACCACCATGCGCTACGATGGCGGCCTGATCGCCTTCGTGGAATATCTGGACCGGGCAAAAAGCGCCGTATTTACCCCGCCGATCAGTCTGAAGACGCCGGCGGAGCAGGAAGGCATCCGGGTCGAGTTCGGTCTGTCCTGGAACGACAGTTTCCACGAGACGATGCTGTGCTTCACCAACAATATCCCGCAGCGCGACGGCGGTAGCCATTTGGCAGGATTCCGCCAGGCGCTGACCCGCGTGGTGACCAAATACGCCGAAGGCATGGGCAAGAAGGACGGACTTGCTCTCGTCGGCGAGGACATGCGCGAAGGCATGACCGCCGTTTTGTCGGTGAAGGTTCCCGACCCTAAGTTTTCCTCCCAGACCAAGGATAAGCTGGTCAGTTCGGAGGTGCAGCCGGTGGTGCAGGCCGCCGTCGCCGACGCCGTGTCGCACTGGTTCGAAACCCACCCGCGCGAGGCAAAATCCATCATCCAGAAGGTGATGGACGCGGCCGCCGCACGCGAAGCCGCACGCAAGGCCCGCGAACTGACGCGGCGCAAAGGTGTGCTGGACATCTCCACACTCCCAGGCAAGTTGGCCGACTGCCAGGAACGCGACCCTGCCAAGTGCGAGATGTTTCTGGTCGAGGGCGATAGCGCCGGCGGGTCCGCCAAGCAGGGCCGTGACCGCAAGTTCCAGGCCATTCTCCCCCTGAAAGGCAAAATCCTCAACGTCGAGCGCGCCCGTTTCGACCGCATGCTTGGCAGCCAGGAAATCGGCACGCTGATCACCGCTTTGGGCACCGGCATCGGCCAGGGGCCGGTGGAACAGGGCGGTTTCACCATCGACAAGCTGCGCTACCACCGCATCATCATCATGACGGACGCCGATGTGGACGGGTCACACATCCGTACGCTGCTGCTCACTTTCTTCTTCCGCCAAATGCGCGAGCTGATCGACCGCGGGCATCTCTATATCGCCCAACCACCGCTGTATCGCGCCAAACGCGGCAACGACGAACGGTATCTCAAGGACGACGCCGCGATGGAGTCGTACCTGTTGGACAAGGCGTTGTCCGGCGGCCGGCTCAGCTATTGCGACGGCGATGTGTTCGAAGCCGAAGAGTTGCAGCGCGAGGTGCGGCTGCTGCGGGAAGCGACGCTGAACCTGCGGCGCCTGTCCACGGTCATGCCTACGTTCCTGCTGGAACAAGCAGCGATCGCGGGCGTGCTGACGTCCGATTCCATCAGGGCCACCGAACGGGCGCCGAATTTGGCGCACCGGCTGAACGCAGTGTCCTTGCCGACCGAACGCGGCTGGCTGGTCAATGCCGATCATGGCCTGATCATCTCCCGCACCGTGCGCGGCGTGGTGGAGAAGTATTCGCTTGAGCCGGCTGCCCTGCGTAGCGCCGAGGCCCGGTGGCTGGCGGATCGCTTCGAAACGCTGGCCAAGCGGTTCGCCGAGCCGGCGAAGCTGAAACTGGATTCGCAGGAGCCGACTGTGGCGGGGCCAGCCTCCGCTTACGACCGCATCCTGGCCTATGGCCGGCGCGGCCTTTCGTTCCAGCGGTTCAAAGGGCTGGGGGAAATGAACCCCGACCAGCTTTGGCAGACCACGCTGGACCCGTCGGTTCGGTCGCTGTTGCAGGTGAAGGTGGCCGATTCCGAGGACGCGGCGCAGGTGTTCAGTACGCTGATGGGCGACGTGGTCGAACCGCGGCGGGACTTCATCGTGGGGAATGCGCTGAAGGTTGCGAATTTGGATGTTTGATCGCTATCACGGTTCGGTATGGTTGATTATTTGTCGCGTTGTAGGCTGGGCTTGGTAAGGATGGAAGGTTTCGCCGGCTGGTCGCGTCGCTTGCAATAAGGACTCCCATGCTGACGCTCGGTGCACTGAACGCCGCTTCGCCGGACGATTTCGTCGCCGCTCTGGACGGGGTGTTCGAACATGCACCATGGGTCGCCAGTCAGGCTGTAGCGGCGCGCCCTTTTGCCACGGTGATGGCTTTGCACGATGCGATGATGGCGCATGTTCGGGCGGCGCCGGCAGAGACTGTTTTGGCCTTTCTGCGTGGGCACCCCGCGTTGTCGCCCAAGGCCTTGGCCGATCCGTCGTTGACCGCGGCGTCGCGGGATGAGCAGGGTGGCCTGGGGTTGGACAGCTTGGGCGCCGATCTGCGGCGATTCGAGGACGGGAACGCCGCCTACCAGGAAAAATTCGGGTTCCCGTTTATCGTCTGCGTCCGCCGCCTCACGCCGCCTTTTGTGCTGCGCTCCATGGATCGCCGGTTAGGAAACACGGCGGAAACCGAGCGGGAGGCGGCCATTGCGGAAATCGGATTCATCACCCGCCTGCGATTGAAAGACCGCGTAACGGGCGCTGGAATGCCGAAGACCGGCGGCCATCTGTCCACCCAGGTGCTGGATACCGCGCGCGGCCGGCCGGCGGCGGGTGTGCGGATCGAATTGTTCCGGGAGGGAGTCATGATCAAGGAAGGCGTGACCAACCAGGACGGCCGCACCGAGGAAGCATTGATCGAAGGTGAGCCGTTGCGCATCGGGCGTTACGAGCTGCGCTTTCACGTGGGCGAGTATTTCGCCGGCTGCCCCGCCGCCGCGGACCCGCCGTGGTACGACACGATTCCGATCCGCTTCGCCATCGCCGAACCGGAGGGGCACTACCATACGCCGTTGCTGCTGGGTGCCTGGACTTACACCACGTATCGGGGCAGCTGAGCAGGACATTTCATCCCGCGTAAAGAAACGAGGAAATCGTGAACCCCAACCCCCAAGGGAATCCGATGCGTGCCGCCCTCCAACGTGGCGAGCCGCAAATCGGCACCTGGCTGACCATGGTGCGCAATCCTGCGATCCTGTCGCTGATGAAAGCCGCCGGCCTCGATTTCGCGCGGGTGGACATGGAGCATACGGCGTTGACCATTGAGACCATCGCCGACATGGCCGTGCTCTCCCGCGCCCTGCATTTTCCCATTGCCGTACGCCCGCCGAAGGCGAATCGGGAATGGATCACCCGCTTGCTCGATGTCGGCGTGTGGAACCTGCATTGCCCGCAGGTCGAAAACGCGGCGCATGCGCGGGAAATCGTCGAAGCCTCCCGCTACGCGCCGATGGGGCTGCGCGGGAATGGCGGCCTGAGCGCGGCGACCGACTTCGACGGTACGCTGTCGCAAACCGAGCGTCGGGCGCATGCCAACCGGGAGGTTTACGTAACGGTCATGTTCGAAACCGCGAAAGCGTTCGACGATCTCGATGCGATCGCTGCCATGCCGGGGATCGATGCGTTGACCATCGGGCCGGCCGATTTGGGGCAGGACCTCGGCGTCACCGGCAAGCCCGAAGCCGGCCGGGTGCTGGACGAGCACCGCGACCGCATCCTGAATGCCTGCCGTAAGCACGGCAAAACCGCCGCGATGCTGGTCGGCAGCTTCGAGGAAATGCAAAAATGGAAGGAAGCCGGCGTATTGCTGCTGGCGTATTCCTCGGACGCCGACGTGCTGTATCGCGGTTACAGCGCGGCGATGAAGCAGATCAAGGGGACCTGACCCGTCGGCGCGGTGGGATCGCGATCAGCGCCGCCAGCGCCAAAGCTCCGGTGAGCGTCCACTGAGCGATCGCGAAGGCGTGCCCGTAGGCACGCTCCCCCGTGTCCCCCGCGAGGACAGAAAAGAACAGGCTGCCGATCGCGGCGGCGCTGATGGATGCACCGACCTGTAGCGCCGAATTCAAAATGCCGGCCGCGAGTCCGCCCTGGTGCGGCGGCACGTCGCCCAGCACGGTGTTGAAGAGCCGCGGAAAGGCGATCCCCTGCCCAAATCCGGCGAGGAATACCGTCGCCGACAGCACCCAGCCGCCGATACCCACCCATACCAGCGCCCCGATGGCAGCATAGAAACTGACTTGGATCGCCATCCCGATCGCCAGCAGGCGGGGGCGCAGGCGCACCAGATTCGAGGTTGCCAAGGGTCCCAGAAATAGCCCGATCCCGTAGGGCACGATGGTCAGCCCGGTCCATAGCGGTGCGACGCCTCGACCCATCTGCTGGTAGATCCCGAATAGGAAGTAGAACGACGTGGTGAAGAAAAACAGCATCCCCACCAGTACGCCGCGCCGGAACGTGGGTATTGCGAACAGGCGCACATCCACCAGCGGCATGCCGCCGCGCGCCGCGAGCCAAGCCTCGAAACGCAGGAACGTCACCCCCAGAACGGGGGCGCATACAAGTGCGACGAACACCCAGGCCGGCCATCCCTGATCCCGCCCCAGCGACAAGGGCAACACCACGCACGCCAAGGCCGCGGACAGCAACAGCGCGCCGCCGATATCCAGTTTGACCCGTTGGGTGCTGCTGGTCTCCGGCAACAGGTACCAGGCGGCCACGACCGTGGCGGCACAGAACGGCAGTTTCAGCAGGAACACCGCCCGCCAACCCCAATCGAAAGGGTTCCAGGCAATCAGCGCCCCACCAGCGAACTGCCCGATCGCCGCGGCCAGTCCCACGGCGGTGCCGTACAGGCTCATGGCCCGCGCCAGTGCACGCTCCTCGGTGTAAAGCGCGCGCATCGTCGCGAGGGTCTGCGGCTGCAGCAACGCCGCGGCGATGCCGAGGGCAATGCGGCCCGCCAGAAGCTGAACTGGCGATTGGGCCAGACCGCAGAGGAGGTTAGCTACCGCGAACCCCGCCATCCCGATTATATAGAGGCGGCGGCGTCCGAACAGGTCGCCCAACCGGCCACCGGTGATCAGAAACACCGCGTAGCCGGCCGCATAGGCGGATATCACGAGCTGCGTTTCCGCCGGGGACGTGTGCAGATCCTCCCGGATGGACGACAGCGCCACGTTGACGATGAAGAAGTCGATGGGCGGCAGCAGTGCGCCCACCAGCAACACAGCCAAGGCCAGCGAACCTGTTTTCGCCTTAACGGTGGCCGGCACGTTTTCTCCTCCGCCTCAGACCGTTCTGGCGTCCGAGCGCGAAATTGAGTAGCGGGGACGGGTTCCCACGACAAGGCAGACCATCATCGCCGCCCGCTCCCCGCCGCTAAGACGACTGGATCCGGAGGGCTACTACGCCCGCCTCGGGCTCGACCCGTCCGCATCGCCGGCCGACGTGACGGCGGCCTATCGGCGGCAAGCGCGCATTATGCACCCTGACGTGCCGAGCACCGGGGACGCCGACGCCTTCGTGGCGGTCAAGCAGGCATACGACGTCCTTGGAAACATCGACCGGCGCGCCGATTATGATCGCCTGGCTCGAATGGTCACGGAGGAGGAGGCCGAATCAGTTGTCATTCCGCGGCGCTGGCGCCGGCCCATGCCGGCCGCGCGGACCCGCCATCCCGGCCCGTCAGGCATTCCCGTTGCGGTTTGGGTGGGGCTCGTCATCGTCTTGTTCGTCGGCATTTTCGAGGTTGCCCGGCATCTGATGCAGCTACCGCCCTTGCCAGCAAGGCTCGAGATCAGACCCAACGCCCCCATCGTGGCGCCGCAGACACGAGAGGCACAACGACTCACCAATTATGGGCCGGCCCCTATTCAGCTGGCCGGAACGCCCAATTACTACATCGTGCCGGCCGCCGACACCGCTGTCCTGTGGCGTCAGGACGAGGCCCGCAAGGTCTTGGTCCCCGAGGGCAACCTGCCGCCATTCAGCTCGGTTCAGGCGGTGCGGTTGTTTCGGCAGAATGGGCTGGTTGAGGTGCGGGTGACCGATACCACGACCGGCTTCGTCGCAGCCGGACGTCTGGTGCCCGGCAATGCCAATGCCGCACACAATGCCTATTGCGCGTACAACACGGGCCCCGCCCCCGCCAATGGGGAGGTTCTTCACCTATCCCGCACCGGCAAGGGGCATTTGGCGCTCGACAACCACACCACGCAGCCCGCCGTAGTCAAACTGCGCGACGCCTCCGGGTCCGCTATCGTAACGGTTTACCTCGCCCCCAGCGGACACGCCGAGATCGACGGACTACCGGAGGGCCAGTACCGTCTCGATTTCGCGATTGGCGAGCTTTGGAGCCGCGCATGCCAAAGTTTCGCGGCCGGCATGCGGGCGCAGCGATCGAGCGGATATATCGCGCTGAGCGCATTGACGCGGCTGACCATTCCGCCCGACCTTGCGGGCGAGCCTCCACCGGCCGACATTTCCGACGAAACCTTCCAACGGGATTAGCGACCATGGCCATCACATTGCAGGAATCGCTGCGCGGGCTGTTCTACGCCCCATTTTACGCGGCGCTGGCACGCGATGCCTACGCGAAGGAGGGGGTGGAGGTCACCTTCGCCTCGGCCCCGACACCCGGGCATGCCGCTACCAACATCATGGGTGGCACCGCGGATGTCTGTTGGGGCGGGCCGATGCGGGTGATGCAAACCTACCACCGGATGCCGGATTGCGACCTGGTTTGCTTTGGCGAGGTGGTCACGCGCGATCCGTTCCTGCTGGTTGGGCGCACGCCTCGGCCGGAGTTTACGGTGCGGGACCTCGTGGGGTTGCGCGTGGGGACGGTCAGCGAGGTGCCGACTCCATGGATGTGCCTGCAGCACGATTTGCGGCTGGCCGGTGTCGATCCGGCGAGCGTGACGCTGGTATCGGATCGTTCCATGGCCGATAATTGCGCCGCGTTGGCGGCCGGCGATCTGGATGTCGTGCAGGTGTTCGAGCCCTTCGTTTCTGCGCTTGTGGCTGCCGGAACCGGTTTTGTTTGGTACGCGCAGGCGTCGCGCGGCCCTACCAGCTACACCACTTTTTATGCGCGCCGCGGCGTCTTGACCGCTCGGCGGGACGAGTTGCTGCGTATGGTGCGCGCGATTTATCGGACGCAACAATGGGTGGCCGGGGCGGACGGGGATGAGATCGCGGAGACCGTGGCGGGTTATTTTCCGGCCGTGCCCGCCGACATCCTGGCGACCGCTTGCACCCGCTACAAAGCCCTGGAAATCTGGGGGAGGACGCCGGTGCTGCCGCGCGCCGGCTACGATCGTTTGCGGGATAGCCTGGTGTCCGGCGGGTTTGTCGATCCGGGCACACCGTTCGAAGTCGCCGTGGACAACAGCCTGGCCGAGGCCGTGCTCTAACGAAGGGGAATAACCATGCCATACGTAACAACCAACGACGGGGTGCGGCTGTATTACGAGGAATGCGGCTCCGGCACGCCCGTGATTTTCGTGCATGAATACGCCGGCGATCACCGCGCCTGGGAAACCCAGATGCGCCATTTCGGGCAACGTTATCGCGCCATTACTTTTGCCGCGCGGGGGTACCCGCCATCCGATGTGCCGAACGATGTTTCGTCCTATTCGCAGGCTCGCGCCGCCGACGATATCGCATCGGTGCTGGATGGGTTGGGCATCGCCAAGGCGCATATCGTTGGGCTTTCGATGGGCGGGTTCGCCACTCTGCATTTCGGGTTCCGGCATGCGGCGAAGGCGTTGTCGCTGGTGGTGGCCGGATGCGGCTACGGCGCCGAAAAAGGCGCGCAGGACAAATTCCGAGGCGAAGCGGATGCGATCGCGGCGTTCATCGATAATGAGGGCATTCGCGTTTTCGCGGAAAAATACGCCTACGGTCCGACCCGTGTGCAGTTCGAGAACAAGGACCCTCGGGGGTTCGCCGAGTTCAAGCAGCAGCTGTCGGAGCACTCGGCCGTGGGTGCCCGCAACACGCAGTTGGGCGTGCAAAGAGAGCGACCCTCGCTTTACGACCTGGTCGACCAGATGAAGGCGCTGACCGTGCCGACGCTGGTGCTGACGGGCGATGAGGACTGGCCCTGCCTGCAACCGGCCTTGTTGATGAAACAGACCATTCCGACGGCCGCCCTGTCGGTGATGCCGAACTGCGGTCACACGATCAACATCGAAGACCCCGATCAGTTCAACCGCCTTGTGGGGGAATTCGTCGTGCAGGTGGATTGCGGGCGGTGGCCAATGCGGGATCCCCGCGCGATGGTGGCTTCTATCACGGGGATGAAATAACCCATGATCCCAATCATCGATCTGACCAGCTACATGGCCGGCGGGGCTGGCGCGCTGGCGGCCACCGGCCGGCAAATCCATGACGCGCTGACCCAGGTGGGGTTCTTCGTGCTGACCGGGCACGGGGTTTCGTCCATGTCGATCGACCAGACCTTCGCCCAGGCGAAACGGCTGCACGATCTGCCAATGGCAACGAAGCTGGCCCTGCGGCTGAACGAGCACAACAACGGCTATATGGCGAGCGGGCGGTATGCCGTCTGGACGTCCGACGTCAACAAAAACGACAAGCCCGATTTGAACGAGGCTTTCTTCGTTAAGCGGGAGCGCCCGGCGGATCATCCAATGCGCCTGGCGGGGCGGCGGTTCACCGGGGCAAACGTTTGGCCAACCGACTTGCCGGGGTTTCGCGACACGGTCCTGGCGTATTACGCGGCGATGGAGGCGTTCACCAACCGGCTGCTGCCGGCGGTCGCGGTGTCGCTGGACCTCGATCCCGGGTTCTTTCTGCCGCATTTCGTGGACGATCAAACCAATCTACGCCTGTCGCATTATCCGCCCGTGGTCGCGGAGCCTAACCAGTTTGGTATCGCACCGCATACGGACGCCAATTTCATGACGTTCCTGGCGCAGTCGGAGGTTCCCGGGTTGCAAGTGCGGATGCGCTCGGGTGAGTGGGCGGATGTGCCTTTCATCCCCGGGTCGTTCGCGGTGAATGCCGGGGATACGCTGAAGCGGTGGTCCAATGGACGGTTCATGTCCACGCCGCATCGGGCGGTGCCTCCGGTTGGGCGGCATCGGTACGCGATTCCGTATTTCAAGGCGCCGCATCTGGACACGGTCTTGGCGTGCTTGCCGAGTTGCACCGATCCGGGCAATCCGCCGCGGTGGGAGGCGACGACGTACGAGGCTTGGATCACCTACTGGACGAATGCGAATTACGATCCGGCGCGGCAGCGGGACGTCGCAGCGTAGGGTCGGTTTCACGTTACATGGGATGTCGCGGGGATTTTTGTTTTCGGCCGGCTGCCGATCCCCCTCGCTTTGTTTCGGGGAGCCGGAACGACGGGGGCGAGAGGCCGCCAACCCTGCCGCCTCACGGTGCATGGCATCTTGCGTGAAAATACGGTCGGCCAGGGCAATCCGCCTCGGCCGGGTCTCACGGATCATCATCGTCAGCAGGCGTGCGGCCAACTTGTCGGCGAACAGGTCCAGGATGCCCTGGCATGCATACAAGTTCGCGGCCCGCGGATCCTCGGGCTCGGGATCGCCGGGAGCTCCAAAAACCTCCCGCAGTTCGGCGATCGGCCGAGCGGGGTCGGGGTAGGCGAGATCGGCGGCCGTCATCGCACGGAAGATGCGGCCGCGGCGCACCGTTCGCGAGACGGCTTCATTGAACTGCTGCCAATTCTTGCTGCGGCACGGGCCCCGATCATGCGCGGCGGCGATCCGGGCGCGGGTGTTCAGGGTACGTTTTAACACTGCCTATAGTTGTTAATAAAGGAGAATTTTCGCGTGATGGTTTTGTCACGGCCACCGGACGAAGTTGAACGGTCTACGGGCGCGGAGTGGTGCGCCAAGATTTATCGGGATAAGGAGAGCGGCGCGCAGGCCGAGCAGCGGCAGCTGCTCCGGTTATACTAGAGCGTGATCGCCTGAGGTTGACTACAACCTCGGGCGTGAATCACCCTCTCAAACAAAGGCTTAGACCATGATCCAACGCCGAGATCGCATGCAACCTCAAACGATCATGGTCTAGGCGGCAGCTCGATGCAGGTTAATCAGGCGGCTTCCCGCGCCAAAGCCTCTCCGATTTCCTTCGGCCGCCTGGCAATCGCCGTCAGGAACGCCGCTGCCGGCGCGTCCGGGACACGGCGGCCCTGTTCCCAGTTCTTCAACGTCGGCAGAGGAATACGGTAGGTATCAGCGAATTTTTGCTGAGACATGTGCAACTGGCGACGGATCGCGCGCACGTCGGGAACCTCGACCGTATGGACCCGGACGCCGGACGGTTCTCCCCGTGCATGCGCGAGAACGTCGTTCAGGCTTTCAATCAGATCCTCGGTGAATTTGCTCATCCCGCTAGCTCCTACCGTGCAACAGCTTCACGGCGTCGACCACTGTCCGAACACGTCGCCGATCCTCCGGGGTCCAATTCTCCTGCTGTGCTTTGGCATAAATCAGCAGGAGGTAGAGCGGCATCGCAGCGTCGTGGTAAAAATAAATAACTCGTACGCCGCCGCGTTTTCCCATCCCAGACCGGCTCCTCCCAGACCGGCTCCATCGGATTTTCCGGACACCGCCGGTATCCGGGATGGTATCTCCCGCCTCAGGGTTTTGCGCGATGTAATCGATAAACGCGTCCCGGTCCTTGTCCCCCTACAGGTCGGCCGCCTGCCGGACGAATACAGCTGACTCCGCAACCGTGACCGGTCTTGTAGACATTTCATTCATGGGCGTCAATGGCGCACTTACCAAGCCGCATCCAACAGCATCCGCACCGTCGCCGGCCCCTCGATCTTCCGCGGGTTCGTATGAACCCATCGATCGTGCATCGACCCGTCCGCCACCGCGTCCATCTGCTCGGCTTTCATCCCCACCGCCCGGAGCGTCCCCGGCAAGCCCAGCGACGCGATCAATTCCGCCACCGCGTCCCCCGCGCTCAGATCGGGGCGGCCGAGCGCCTCGCTGACCCATTTTTGACGTTCGGCGTTTACCGACGCGTTGAAGCGCAGCACATGCGGCAGCATGATGCAGGATGTGTAGCCGTGCGGCACGTTCGCGGTGCCGCCGAGCACGTGGCCGATCCCGTGGCTGGCGCCCTTCGACACGCCGTTTTGCGAACCCATGATCGACATCCAGGCACCCAGTTGGCAGTCCAGACGGGCGGCCAGATCGGAGGGGTCCTTCTTCACCGCCGGCAACCCGCGCGACAGCAAACGCAACGCCTGCATCGACATACCGTCGGAGAACGGGGTGGGGTTGACCGAGCAGATGTCCTCCACCGCGTGATCGACGGCGCGAATGCCGGTGGACAGGAACAGCCACTCCGGCGTGTGGATTGTCACGGCAGGGTCCAGAATGACCGTGCGCGGCATCATCAGCGCGTGGCCGTACCTTTGCTTGCGGCGATGCACCGTGTCGGTGCAGCCGGCGAACGAGGTGAACTCCCCGGCTGACAGCGTGGTCGGCACGGCGATGGATCGCACGCCGGGCGGTTTGACCGGCGGCCGCACCGTTTTCCCGTCCGGCGCAATGGTGGCGGCGAAAGCGTCGAGTTGGTCGGGGTCGCAGATATCGTTGCCGAGGCACAACCCGACCATTTTGGCGGCGTCCGTCACCGACCCGCCGCCCACGGTCAGTATCGCGTCCGCGCCGGCCGCGCGGGCTTCGTTCGCCGCGGCCACGACGTCGATCCGCGGGGTATGGGCGCCGATCTTGGCGCAGACGCCGGCCAAGCGGTTGCCGAGCACGCCGCGGACCTCGTCGATCACGGCGGTTTCGCGGGCCAGGGTGCCGCTCGCCATCACGTAGACGGCGCCGGCGTCGAGGCGCTCGATCTCATTGGCCAACGCCTCGGCGAGGGGGATGCCATAGATGACGCCGTCGACCGGCGGGTAGCGATGGATGCCGCGCACCATTTTCTTAGCCCTTCTTGGCGCAGAACGCATGCAGCGCGTTTGTTTCGGCCTGCGCGCCTTCCAGATCGGCAGCGATCCGTTCGTATAGGCGCGCGGCGCCTTGGTAGAATTGGGCGGCGGCCGGGTCTTCGCCGACAAAAGTAGAAATTTCCTCCATTTCGGCGACCCAGCGGTATGCCTTGTCCGGCATTTTCGGCATTTGGCGGGTCAGCCAACCCAGCAACAATGGCTGGCTGACGGTCATCTCGGCGATTAGCGCGTCGGCGGTGCCGGCTCGCGTCGCGGCCAGCATCATCGCCGCGCCCAACGCGGTGAAACCCTTGGTGAAGCCGGCATAGGACAGCTTCATCGCCGACGCCGCCCCGATTGGGCCGGCCTGGACCGGAGTGTTCAGCCCGTATTCCTGCAAAACGGTCACCAGGGATGCCGCCTCGCCCGACAGGTAAAGACGGGTATTCTTGGAATCCGGCGCGGGCGGCGGCCCGATGATGCCGCCATCGACGAACACAGCCCCGGTTGCCTGCACGACCCCCGCGATGCGCTGCACGGTCGAAGGCGCGATGGCGTTGCAGTCCACGTAAACCGGCTTCTTTGCCGCGGCTCGCATCGCTGGTGCCAGCCGCTCGGCCAGCCCGAGGGCTTCCCCCGGCGGGATAATGGACAGAATAAAGTCGCAGGCCGCGATCCCATCTTCGGTCGCATCCACCATTCCGGCGGCTTTTGCCCGAGCCTGGGTAGCGGCGCTGCGGCCGGACAGGAGGCTGCGGACCTCCACCCCATGGTCGGTCAGCCGGTTGGCGACGACGCTGCCCATCATGCCGGGCGCGATCACGGCGACGATCGGTTTCATGGTCTTTCTCCCCCTTGGGTGCATGCGGCGCATTCTGTCATTTTCGGGGAGGCCGTTCCAGCAGGGGGTTGATCCACATCAAAGGCGTACAATAAATTTGTCTATAGGTGCGGCCTCTTCCATCCGCAAAAGGGACAACCATGATCGTGAAATCGCTGCGTGCCGTCTTATTGGCCTCCACGCTCGCCGCATCGATTTCCGGGGCGCCGGCGATCGCCCAGCCGCCGCCTTCGCCGGCACCGACGAACGCCGCCATGTCTCACGCCATGCCCAGCGCCATGTTCACGCTGCGCAGCGGCATCGCCCAGGGCAAGATGGTTTATATCGGCAAGGGCGGTGCCATCGACGGGCAGGTCAACCCGACGCTGATGGTGCATGAAGGCGATGTCGTCCAGATAACCATCGTAAACGGGGAGGGCGCGGAACACGACATCGCGCTGCCCGAATTGCACGCCGTGTCGCAGCGCGTCATCGGTCCTGGCGCCAGCAGCACCCTGGTATTCCACGCGAACGATATTGGCACTTTCCAATATTTTTGCACCATCGCCGGCCATCGCGAGGCCGGTATGCAAGGCATGGTGCGCGTCGAGGCCGCGACCCCGAAGGAACCGGACAAAGGTGTCAGCATCTCCCGCGATCCGTCCGACCTGCCACCGCCGGTGGGCGAACGCGGTCCGATCACCGTGCACTACGCTTTGGAAGCGATCGAGCGCGTCGGTCGGTTGGACGACAAAACGACCTACGATTTCTGGACTTTCAACGGCAAAATCCCCGGCCCGATGATGCGGGTGCGCGTCGGCGATACGGTCGTGTTGAGCCTGAAAAACGCCGAAAACAGCGTGATGCTGCACAATATCGATCTGCACGCCGTTGTCGGCCCAGGCGGTGGTGCGGTGCTGACCGAGGTCGGACCGGGCGAAATCAAATCGTTCACCTTCAAGGCCACCCAGCCCGGGCTTTATGTCTACCATTGCGCGACCCCGATGGTATCCAACCACATCTCGAACGGCATGTATGGCATGATTCTGGTCGAGCCAGTCTCTGGCCTGCCGAGGGTCGATCGCGAATTCTACGTGATGCAGGGCGAACTCTACACCGCCGAACCATACGGACACACCGGATTGCAGGAGTTCAGCGTCGACAAGATGATGAATGAGCGCCCGGAATATTTCGTGTTCAACGGCGCTGTCGGCGCGTTGACAACGGAACACCCGCTACGGGCGAAAACGGGTGAAACCATTCGCATCTATTTCGGCGTCGGGGGTCCGAACTTCACATCGTCGTTCCACGTAATCGGCACAATCTTCGACCGGGTCTACAGTTCGGGCAGCTTGACCAGCCCGCCTCTGACCAGCGTGCAGACCACGACGGTGGCGCCCGGCGGTGCCACGATGGTCGATCTGACGGTACCGGTGCCAGGCCGTTACGTGCTGGTCGACCACGCACTGACGCGGATGGAGCGTGGCCTGATTGGTGCCCTGATCGTCGAGGGGCCCGCGAACCCGGACATCTTCCGCGCAGGCGACGGTTCGGCGCCGGCCGCGCCGATGAAGCACTGACGTCAGCCGCGTGCGCGGGCGGTTTGCCGTTCCGTCACCACCAACAGCACCCCGGCCCCGGCAATCAGCGCCGCGCCGATCGATACCGACAGGTCCGGGATATCGCCCCAAACCGCAAAACCCAGCAGAAACGCCCACAGCAACGCGGAATACTCGACCGTCGCCAGCACCGATGCCGGAACGGACCGCGCTGCCTCGAACACCGAGAACTGTGCCAAGCCGCCGAACACGCCGACCGCCAATAGCAGCGGCAGCTCGATCCCAACGGGCGGATGCCATGCCGCGATCGAAGCGACCCCCGATATGACCAGAAAAACCGTGTTGCTGAATAGCATTTGCAGCAGGGAGGTTTCCTGCCGTGCGATGCGCCGCATCAGGATGATGCCGTAAGCCCACATCACGGCGGCGGCCATCACAAGCAAAGTCGGCAGCGATGCCGTTACGCCGAAAGGGTCGGAGGCGAACATTACGCCCAGGAAGCCAATGCTCACGGCGGTCCAGCGCGCTCGGCTGACATGCTCCCCCAGCAGGCGTGCGGCCAACAGGGTAATCACCAACGGCGCCACGAAATACAGCGTTGTGAGTTGCGCCAGCGGCAAGGTCCGGGACGCTGAGTAGAAGCAGAGCCAGGCCGTCATCATCAGCAGCGCGCGCAGCGCCAGCGGCCATTTCAGCGGCGTCGCCACCGCTCTGAGCAGCAGAGGCCGCCCCCCGATGACGATCGTGCCGGCCAGCACGGTCAGGCTACGAAAAAACATGATCTGCCAGACGGGGGTAGTGACCACCAGCCACTTCACCCCCGCGTCATGAACGCAGAACAGCCCGTAGGACAGCAGCCCCAATGCGATGCCGAGTGTGGATGTCCGCCCCATTCACCGGGGCATAACACACCTTATGCGGCGCCGCGCCTCAGCTCCCCGCCCCGGGTTTCCGCCAGATGGTCGAAGCGCTGGCGGTAGGTGCCCAGGCCCAAGGTCTGAGACCGCAGTTCGATGATCAGATCGTGCATCTCCGCCACCGGCACCAACGCTTCGACGTCGTCCCAACCGGGCCAGCCCGCGCGTTCGGCGAAGCCCAGTATCTGGCCGCGCCGGCCGGTCAGCAGCCGCTGCGCACGCGCGGTGAACTCGTTCGGCACGCTGACGGTCACGCGATCGACCGGCTCCAGTAGCACCGGATCGGCCTTGGCCAACCCATCCTTCATCGCGATGCTCGTCGCTGTCTTAAACGCCATGTCGGAGCTGTCGACGGAGTGGAACCCACCGTCGGTCAGCGTGACGGATATATCCACCACCGGATAGCCGAATGGGCCTTTCTTGGCCGCCTCCTCAGCCGCCTCACCCACTGCCGGGATAAAATTCCGGGGCACCGCGCCGCCGACCACCTTGTCGACGAACTCGAATCCGGCCCCGCGCGGGCGTGGAGAAATATCGATTTTCACGTCGGCGAACTGGCCGTGTCCGCCGGTCTGGCGTTTCAGGCGGCCGTGCTCGTGGACCTTCACGCGGATCGTTTCCTTATATGCCACCTGCGGCTTATCGGTGCGCAGCTTCAGGCCGAAGCTTTTTGCCATGTGTTCGATTGTGGTCAGCAAGTGCATCTCACCCTGGCCGCGCAGCACCATTTCTCCGGTGTCGGTGTCATGGGCCACGGTCAAAGTGGCGTCTTCCTCGGTCAGTTTTTGCAACGCGCCAAATAATTTGACGTCGTCTTTCCGGTCGGTGGTGTGGACTGCCATCGAATAGACGGGCGGCGGTGCTTCCGGAAAAGGTAGCGCATCAATCGACCCGTTGGTGGACACCGCGGCCCCCGTTGCAACCCCATCCAGGCGGCCGAATGCAACCACGTCCCCGGCGCGTGCGTCCGCCATCTTGGTCAGGTCGGCGCCGTTATTCATGTGGTAAATGCCGCCCAGGCGCGTGCCGTTCAGCGTGGCCCCGTCCTTGATCTCGCCGCGCCAAACCCGAGCGTATGACAACTTGCCGGTGTGGCCGGCGTAGGCGGTTTTGAACACTTGGGCCAATGGCGCGCCGTCGCCGTCGATGCCCTTGCGAGTGGCGGTTTCCGCGGCCTCCGGCGTGTCGTGCCGCAGCGCCTTCCACAGGCGGCGCACGCCGTTGGCATTTTCCGCCGAACCCACCAGCACCTCAATCACCGACCCCGCCAGCAGGTCCTTGCGCATGTCGCGGTAGAGTTCCTCCGGCGTGGGCTTCATGTCCTCCAATATTTTTTCCAGCAGCACGTCGTCGTGGTCGGCCAGGGTTTCGACCAGTTTGCCCAGGGCGTCTTGCTCCTCCGCCAGCATGGAGGCAGGGATCTGCATCAGCTCCGACGCCCGGCCTTTGCGGTAGCGGTAGGCGCGCTCGCTCATGAGGTCGACGTATCCGGTGACGTTGGTGCCCTCGACGATGGGCATCTGGCGCAGCACCAGCGGCGATCGTGCATAGGATTGTAGCGCGGCCAGCGTGTCGGAGACGCTTCCCTCCAACGTGTCGATCTTATTGACGAACACCATGTGGGGCACGCCTTCATCGGCCAGCCTCTTCAGCAGCGGCGCGACGGTCAGCGCGCGCGATGGCACCGGCTCGCACACCACAACGGCGATATCGGCCATGGCCAAAGCGGCCTCGGCCTCATGGGAAAATTCGATCGAGCCGGGGCAATCCAGGATGGTCCATTTATCGCCAAGATATTCGCAATGGCCCAACCGGACCTCGGTCGTCATCGGGCGGTTGCGAGGATCGGCCGGACGTTTGGGAGGCGAACCGGCGACCTCCATCAACGCGTCGAACAGGGTCGATTTGCCGCTGCTGTATGGGCCGACCAGAGCGACCGACCGAGGACTTCTGCCGTTTGTGATTCCTGACATGAGCGCGCCTCCTTCGTTTTTCCGAAGGCGGCCACCGGGCGGGAAACCCAGCACTTGGGCGCCCGGTGCGCCCTCAGTGTTCGGATGTTACGCCGGTTCGCGGGACAAGCGAGTCCCGATTTGCATCTTGCCGCCCGAATCGTCGCCCGTACCGCCCCACCGACGCTTTGCCGCCGTTGCCGGGGCGTGTGCCGACCCCCTGGACCATCCGTACACGATGGAATTGCGTCTATACAATGATTGCGCGCATGTTCGGCTGGCTGGCAATCCCCGCGATGCACGCATTTTTTTCGCCAGCGTAAACGATTGGTTAACCTTTAGTCGTCAGACTGCTCCCGTTAACTCTCGGGAGCACGCCACCATGCCGTCGGCCGCATCGCCGTATTTGCGTTTTCTTGCCTGGCCCGCGCGGGCTTTTCGGAACCTGCCCATCGGATGGAAGCTTGCGGCCATGCTGGCCGGCTCGCTCGCGATGCTGGCTGGCGTGTCGTGGTTTTCCCTCGACCGGATGAAAACCGTGGGCCGGCTGCAGGACGGTATCAGCGAGCGGGCGGCGCTCGAACGGCAAGTTCAGTACGGCATGGCCGCTGCGCTCGAGCTGCGCACGATCAGCCGGGAATTGCAGCTTCAACAAACCGTTTCGATGGTCACGAAGGCAGCTGCGCGCGCCGAACAGCTGCATACGACGGCGCACGATTGGTTCAAGCAGGCGCAGCAGGCTGCCAAAGTCGCTAGCGAACAGGCGCTGCTCAAGCAGATACTGACGCACCTGGACCAAACCGCGGCGGCCGTGAAACACGGTGCGGCCTTGCGTAGCGACATGCTCGCTGGCCGCCAAAAACGGCTGTTCGGGGTTCGCCCCATGCTGGAATCGAGCATGCGCACCTTCGCCGACGAAATTGCCCAGGGCGGCGCCATGCTCAGCGGGGCCGATGCGGTGCGGTCGGACGGCATTCGCGCCGAGGCCAACCAAAGTAACCCGATCCTTGCCTCGCTCAACCAGTACCGCTTCGCGATGGGACGGGTGCAGGAAGCGGCGATGATGTTCCTCGCCACCGGCAACCGAGCGGCCGTCAACGAAGCAAAGGACGGCGCGGATGCCGCATCCAAGGCGATGGCCGCTATCCTGGGGAGCGACGGGCCCGAGGCGCTGAAGGCTACCGCGAGAACCGTCGCCACGATCGGGAACGGTATAACGCAGGCGGTGCTCGACCTGATTGGTCAAACCAAGGAACTGGACGACCTCAACGCCAACGAAGTGGAAACGGCCAGTCAGGCGATGCGGCAGGCGATTGCCGATCTGTCCCGCACAGCGGCGTTGCACGATAGCGACGCCACCGATCGGGCCAATGAGGCGCGTGCCGCGGCGCAACGGGATATCGCCATTTTGGTCGGGGTTGCCGGATTGGGCATGGCGATCCTGGGCGGGTTCGTGGTCCATATAGTCGCCTCGCCGATGCGCGGACTGACCCGCGTGTTGGCCACCATTGCCGGCGGCGATACCGAGGCGTGCGTCCTCTATCGCGAACAGCGCGATGAGATCGGACAGATGGCGGTCGCGGTCGAGACATTGCGCGGGGTGATGCGAAAAGCATTCGTTCAGGGCCAGATGATCGAACAAATCGCCGTGCCGGTCATGACCGCGTCGGCCGAGGGCGACGTTCCCGTGACCTACCTGAACGCCGAGGCGCAACGGGTGTTGGCGCTGATCGGGGACCATCTGCCGGTGCCGCCGAGCCAGATTCTCGGGCGTTCGCTGGGGATGTTCTATCCCGATCCGGATGTCGCGCAGGCGCTTTTGCGGAACCCTTCCAGCCTGCCGTACCGGACCCGCATGACAATCGGCACCGAAACGCTGGAGGCCACTGCGTCGGCGCTGCTGGACCGTCACGGCGCCTATGTGGGGCCGATGATCGTTTGGCAGGTTCTGACCGCCCAGACGCGATTGGTCACCCGTTTCGAGCGTAGCGTCGGCGCCATCGCGTCCGCGGTGAGCGAGTCGGCGGAGGCCATGACGCGGGCCGCCCTAACAATGACCGAAGCGGTGGCGGAATCCGGCCAGCGCCTCGCCGCGGTGTCCGGCGCGTCGGAACAGGCATCCGGCAACGTCAGCGCCGCCGCCGTGGGGGCGGAGGAGCTGGCGATGTCAGTCGCGGAAATCGGCCGCCAAATGGAGGAATCAACCCGCATCGCCAGCCAGGCCGTGCGCGAAGCGGACGCGACCGACCGATGCGTCGGCGGTCTGAGCAAAGCCGCCGAACGCATTGGCGACGTGGTGCGCCTGATCGGCGACATCGCGGCCCGCACCAACCTCCTGGCCCTCAACGCCACCATCGAGGCCGCTCGGGCTGGGGAGGCTGGCAAGGGCTTCGCCGTGGTGGCGAGCGAGGTGAAAACCCTGGCGACCCAGACCGCTAAAGCGACCCGAGAAATCGCTGAGCAGATCGCGGGGATGCGGCAGAGCACCAGCCAGGCCGTGGGCGCGTTGCGCGGCATCGGCGCGACTATCCAGCGGATGAATGAGATCGCGACATCCATCGCCGGTTCGGTGGAGGAACAGGGGTCGGCGACGCAGGAAATCGCCCGCGCGGTGCAGCAGGCGGCGATGGGGACGAACGAGGTGAACGACAATATCGCGGTGGTCGACCAAGCGGTAGGCAACACCGGGATCCAATCGGCCGTAGTACTGAACGCGGCGCAACGGCTCAGCGAGCAGTCGGCCACGCTGAAGGCGGAGGTGCGCGATTTCCTGGCTTCGATGCGGGAGGCGGCTTAGAGCGTGATCGCCTGAGGTTGACTTCAACCTCGGGCGTGAATCACCCTCTCAAACAAAGGCTTAGACCATGATCCAACGTCGAGATCGCATGCAACCTCAAACGATCATGGTCTAGGGTATGAGCGCATGAGACAGATCACGTCACTCAAGGTCATGGCGGGTGGTAGCCCGCCATGACGATGCGGGAACGGCCGAGCAA
>JANXTL010000088.1 GCA_025352375.1 Acetobacteraceae bacterium
CGATCTCGCGCGCCGCACCGGCGGCTGCGTCCTGCCCTTCGACGCCAACGCCCCCGCGCGCCTGCGGGAGCTGCTGGCAGCCGTCGCGGTCTACGCGGTCGGCGGCATGGCGCTGCTGGAGGCCAAACGGAACGACATGCCAGGGGCGGTGGTGTTGCTGCGGCACTTGGGGGAGAGGTGACGCCTGACTCGACTCTCTCGCGGCGCGCTCATTAGAGTAGCGACTGTGTTCCGGGAGCCAAAAGCCGTGATCGAACCACGCCGGAAGATATTTCTGTCCTACAACGCCGACCGGCGCGATCTGGTGCGGCTTATCGCCGCCGACCTCGAACGCGCGGGCTTCGAAACGTGGATGGATATCGCCGACATCCCGCATAGCGAGCCCTGGCGCGCCCGCATCATGGAGGGCTTGCGCACCAGCCATTGGGTACTCGTGTTCCTCTCGCAAGGCTCCACCCGGCCCAATAGCGTCTGCCACGACGAGATCGCGATGGTGCTGCACACCCGCGGGCCGATCGTGACGCCGATTCTGGTGGATGACATCGATCCCAGTACGATCCGCGACGACCTGAACGAAACGCAATGGCTGAAAGTGCCCGACTGGAAGGCGCTCGGTACAACCATCACGCCCGCATACCAATCCCTGCTGAACGGCATCCTTTCCGTTCTGGACGGCGAACAGGCCCGCACCCTCGCGGACAAGCTCGACCTGCTCCGCCGCTGGCTGGCGCCGATGGAGCAGGCCGGCGAGATGTCGCGTCTCGTCGACGGGTTCGTCGGCCGGGAGTGGCTGCGCGCCATCGTCGACCAGCGCCGGCAGGAGCCGGCCAATCCGAACCTGATCTGGCTCGCCGGCGCGCCAGGGACGGGGAAAAGCGCCTTCGCCGCCTGGCTCGCGCTGCACGGCCACGCCAACGTGACCGGCATCAACCTCTGCCGCTTCTTCAACGCCGACCGCAACGTACCGGCCAATGTCCTTCGCACCCTGGCGTTTCGCCTGGCGCTGCGGGTCCCCGAATACTGCGACGCCATCCTGCATAAGTTCGACGTCCGCCGCGACGGCGACAACGTGCGGCACCGGGAGTGGCCGCAAAGCGACGCGCAGCTATTCCAGGAATTGTTCACCGTCGTCCCGCCCGACACCCGCGGCGCCTTGCGTAAGCAGCGTTTTCTGCTGGCGATCGACGGGCTGGAGGAAACCCTCCGCGATGGCAAAAGCCCGCTGACCGAACTGCTCGCCGCCTGCGCCGAGACGCTGCCCACCTGGCTGTGCCTCGTGATCACCTGCCGGCCCTATACCGTGGTGGACCGCACTCTCGGCCACTATCTGCCGCGCCGGCTCCGCCTCGACCTGGCACCCGACCACGACAGCGACCTGCGCGCCTTCGCCAAAGCCTGGCTCGGCGCAGGCCGCACGGAAGCCGAGGCCGAACCGCGGATCGCCGACGTGCTGGCCAAATCGCAAGGCGCGTTCCTGTATCTGCGCGAACTGCGCACGGCGGTGGAGGAAGGCACGATCCGCCTGGACGATCCGCGCGGCCTGCCGGTCGGCCTCAGCGGGTTATACGAGCGCTGGTTCGCCCATGATTTCAGCACCGACACCGTCTGGGACACTTACCGCCCTCTGACCGAAATCGCGGTCGCCGCCCGCCAGCCCGTGCCCTTCGCCTGGGTCCGCCGCCTGCTCGGCTGGACCAATCCGGGGGAGGCCAATCGCCGCTTCGACCGCCTGTCCAGCCTGCTGAAACCCCGCCCGAACGCCGTCGCGCCATTCCATGAAAGCCTGCGCGACTGGCTAACCGGCGCGCTGCCCGGCGGCGCGGACGGCACACCCGCGACCTCGGGCCATCCCTTCGAAGTAGAGGCCGAGAACGGCCGCCGTGCTTTGGCCGGCGGCTTGTGGGACGGGCTGCACCGCGACCTTGGCGCGGCCTTGGCCGCTCACCCCGACATGTTCGTGCTGACCGAGCTGCCGGTGCATCTCGGCTTCCTTCCGGCCGGGACGCTGACACGGGAGACGGTCGGCGACGTTCTCGCCCGCGTCAGCGACAAACTCAGCAATGAAACCAACCCGTTGCCCCTCGCCGAGCAATGGGGGTTGGCGGACCTGGCCTGGCATCTGGCCGACCATGTCGACCACGACGCCGCTCGGGCCTGGGCCTGGATCGAACGAGGCGACGTGCAACAGGGCCAGGGCGACCTCGCGGCGGCGCTGGGGAGCTACCGGGCCTCGCTCGCGATCCGGGAGCGTCTGGCGGCGGCGGACCCGGGAAACGCGGGCTGGCAGCGGGACGTCGCCGTGTCGAACGCCAAGCTGGGCGCCGCCTGTCTGGCGAACCAGGACCCGGCGCAGGCGCGGCGGTTCCTGCTGGCCGGGCGCGCGATCATGGCGGGGCTGGTGGCGCGCTATCCGGACTGGGTCGAGTGGAAACGGGACCTCGCGTGGGTCGACGGGCAACTCGCGGCGCTGGGTCCGTAGGTTTGGCGGGACGGGACGCGGTGCAAGGAAGCGGTTGGCGCGAACTCAGTATCCGGTTAGGAACAGAGGATGAACGTGCTCAGCCTCCATCCCGCCGGCCAGTACCTCGCGACACCGCACGGCTTGCAGCGTCGCCCCGAGCGTTCGGCTGGTGGTGGGATTTTTGTGGGCGCCGGGATGCTTGGTGCGGGAACGCCGGTTGCGCGCTATTTTTGCGACCCGAGCGGGATTGGTGACAAAGCATGCGCGCGGACGGGCGGTCGACCGAGGGATGGCAATCCGACGCAACACCCCAAGCACCGTGAGGGCGGGCGCCCCGGCTGCCGCACTAACCCGCCGGGCGTCTGCCGGCGCGGGATCGTGCGAAACCGGGTGGCCGGGAAAACCTGCCTCGTGGTGGAGCGGTCCGCCGAGCGCGGAAGCCCTTGCACCGTGAGGACGGCGGCACGAACGGCAAGCCTATGGATGGCCGGCTTGCGACGCGGGGCCCGGACCGTAAATCGTCGTGGGTGGCGGGATGAGCGGCCATGACGGTGGATGGGGGGCGTTGTCGAGGAACCCCTTGCAACGTGGACCGGTCGTGCGGCTCCGACCCGCCGCTAGCACTTTCTCCCTTCAGGCGCCGCTACCAGCGCCGGCAGCCTTGGCGATGCGATCGAACCCTCGATCGCATCGCCGCAGTCCTTCGCGAACCGACCGGTTACCGCCAGCCGGCTACTTTGTCGCACGCCTTCGCTTCGGTAACATGGGTCCTTTCCCATTGCGTGATCGATTGGGTTTCGTTATCGCTCATTTTATTGTTCATGCAAACGCAATATTTGCTGATTACCTCGATCGCGGCTTTCTCCGCCTGGTTGTCGGACACGCATTGGGCGACCCATTTGGCGTCGTCGGCGTTGGCGATGGCGGCATGGCTGGAAAACAGCGCGATGCCAAGCGCCAACGCCAGGGTAATGGATTTCATCGATGGCTCCTTGGGGCCGAACTTCCGCCGGCCCCGTCACCGCACCGGAATGGCAACGGTGTAGCTACCATGCGGCAGGCGGAATAATGCTGTCAATCGCCAAAATCGGGCCTCACGATAACGTCGCCAACAACCCCGCCATCAGCTTGCCCCGATACGCCAGGCTGTCGATCATGATGTGCTCGTCCAGCGTGTGTGCCCCGGCGCCCGCAACACCGAGCCCGTCCAGCGTCGGCAGCCCCATGGCCCCGGTAAAGTTGCCATCCGACCCGCCGCCGGAACTTTGCGGGTTGATAGCGTATCCCAGATCGGCGGCGATACCGCGCGCGACCTCGTACAAAGCCATGCCGGCGGCATTCGGCTCCCACACCGGGCGGGTGACACCTCGGGTCACCTTGAAGCCCACATCGTTGCCGGTGGCGCGCAGCGACAGCATGGCCGCCACGCCGCGATCCAGGTCCTCCTGGCGTTTGGCCATACTCAGCGCCTCCCCGGTGCAAACCGTGGTTACGCAGTTGACCCACTGCCCGCCGTGGATAACGCCAACCGAGAAGGTGCAGTCGTCGGTCGTCATGTCCTCGATTTCCAGCAGCTTGCGGGCCATTTCGCGGATGGCGGACCGCCCCTCGGACAGCCGCGCCCCGGCATGGCTGGGGACACCGGTCGCCTCCAGATTGAACCGGGCGATGGCATAGCGCCCGGTGACCACCCCGCCGTCGGGGCGGGCCGGCTCCGGCACCAAAACAAACCGATGCCGCGACGCCTCGGCCTCGATCAGATCGCGGGTGGAGGGGCTGCCGACTTCCTCATCGCTGGTGAAAAGCACCGTCAGCGGCAGTGTGGTCCGCACCCCAGCGCGGGAGAGCTGGCGGATGGCCTCGATGGATAAATAATTGCCGCCCTTCATGTCCAGGATACCGGGCCCCCAGGCGCGGTTTCCCTCCCGCCGAAACGGCAACTTTGCCAGTGTCCCAATGGGGTGCACGGTGTCGAAATGACCCATCACCAGGATGCCAGGTTCCCCCGACCGAGGGTGCGGAAACGTCGCCCGCACGCAATCCCCAAAACCCATCCTTCCCGCCACCCGCTCGGTGCGCGCACCGGCGACGATCAGCTCCCGTGTGACCAGGTCCATCATCCGGTTGACCGACGCGGCGTCGTAAGTGGGGCTCTCGCACTCCACCCAGGCGCGCAGCCCGTCCAGCATGGTGTCGGCATCGAATGGCAGGTTCATGACGGGCTCCGGTTTGCTTGGTGAGTGTGCTGTGTCGGCATGGCATGCTCAAGGGGCCTGTGGCAGGGTGTCGCGCCGCCACCGTGAAAAATCCCGCTCAATGCAGGGTTTGAGCTTCCCCGCCGTCACCGCCGCCACCGCTGGCGCGCTGGGCATCCTGCATGTGGTACTGGTGCTGCTGGTCAGCGCCGGCCGCGTGAAATTCAACACCGGCCTCGGCGACGGGGGCAACGAGGCCCTCAGCCGCCGCATCCGCATGCATGGCAACCTGACCGAGAATGCGTCGTTGCTCCTGATCCTGCTGGGCATCGTCAAATTCAGCCGGGTGTCGCCTTATCTGGTGACGATACTCGGGCCGCTGATCGTGGTCTTTCGTCTCTGCCACGCCTACGGGCTGAGCATGCATTTCGGCCCCGGCTCCAACGGGTTTCGCGCCATCGGGGCAGGGGGGACGGCACTGGCGATTATCGTTCTGTCGGCGGCATGCCTGATCGTGGCGGTGCCGCCTTTCAGGTAGGCACGGGGGCGTCCTGGTGCAGCAGCCCTTGCGCCTTCAAATCGGACCAAAGTCCGGCCGGTATTTTCTGGGTGAACAGCGGCAGATTTTCGTTGAACTCCGCCGCGGTGCGCGGCCCCGGAATGATCGCGCAAACCACGGGATGCGCCAGCGGGAATTGCAGCGCGGCGGCGGGCAGGGGCACCTTGTGGGCGTCGCACACGGCTTGGATTTTTTTGACCTTGGCAACAACCTCGGCCGGGGCGGCGGCATAGTTCCAGGTGTCCCGCCCCGCCAGAATGCCGGAGTTCAGCGGTCCGCCCACGACGATGGACGTGCCCCGGGCCTGGCATTGCGGCAGCAGGTCATCCAACGGGCCTTGCTCCAACAGCGTGTAACGGCCGGCGAGCAGGAACGCGTCCCAATCGCCGATTTTCAGCGCGTCCAGGAGGACTTGCTTCTCGTTCACCCCGATGCCGATGGCGCTGACGACGCCCGTTCGTTTCAATTCCTCCAATGCTTTGTAGCCGCTCTCGGCCAGCACCTTGAAATACTGGGCGTTCAGTTCGGCTCCGTGCTGATAGGCGCCGATGTCGTGTACCAAGGCGATGTCGATGCGTGCCAGGCCCAGGCGTTGGTAGCTGTCCTCCACCGACCGCATGATGCCGTCGTACGAATAATCGTAGATGACGTCGAAGGGCATCGGATCGATGCGGCCCTCCTTCGTGGGGCACAGCAGGCGGCCGACTTTGGTGCCCAGCACCCACTCATCCCGAGGCTTATCCCGCAATGCGTCGCCGACCCGGTGCTCGGCCGCGCCGATGCCATAGAACGGGGCGGTGTCGACGTAGCGCACGCCGGCGTCCCATGCGGCGGTCACGATGTCCTCGCCCTGCTGGCGGGTTACTTTCACCCGGGTGCCGCCCATCGTGGCGGTGCCGAGGCCAAGCGTGGTTACCTGCAGCTTGGAGCGGCCGACCTGGCGTTTTTCCCATATATGCATGGTGCGTGTTCCCTCCGATGATGCGGACTATGGAAGACAGTTGAAGCGTTCGGTCAACAGGGCGAAGAAACCCTCGGCGTCGATGGTTTCCAGGACCGTGGCGTTCGCCGGCTGGTCGGTGCGGCCCCAGCGGTCGATAACCGTTCGGCCACGGCACGGGCCGGGGCCGAGGTCCATCGTCACCTGCGCTGGCCGGGTGGTAAACAGGTCCGGGCGAACCAGCCACGCGAGGGCGATGGGGTCGTACAGCGCCGCGCCGGTGCCCCCGAGCCGGCGGGAGAACGGCACGCTGCCTTGAATGTCGCAGGCGGCTCGCAGGCAGCGTCCGACGCCGGAGGCGCGCATGTCCGCCAAATGCTGAGGCGTACACAGCGCCTGCGTGGCAACTTCCAGCGTCGCGATGACAATAGGCCGCCCGCAGGCGAGGACGACGGCCAAAGCCTCCGGATCGCTGACGGCGTTGAACTCGGCGGCGGGGGTGGCGTTGCCCTCCCCCCAGGCGCCGCTCATGAGCACAATCTGTTCGACGTTCGCCGCGATCGACGGTTCGGTCATCAGCGCCAGCGCAAAGTTGGTGACCGGGGCGATCCCCACCAGGGTGATGGGTGCTTTTGCGGTCCGGACGATGCGGCGGATGGCGTCGGCCGCGTGTTCTTGTTCTGCCGGCCGGCCGAGGGGCAGCGCGATGCCGCCCAGCCCGTCGATACCGTGCACCCGGGTCGCGCTGGCGAAGGACCCCAGCAACGGGCGGTCCGCACCCGCGTAAACCGGTATGTCCCGCCCGGTCAGCGATCGCAGCGCCAAGGCATTCGGCAGCGTCCGGTCGAGACCAACGTTGCCTCCAGCCACCGTTATCGCCAGAACATCCAGCTCGGGCGACGCCAACGCCAGAAACAGCGCCAGGGCGTCGTCGGTGCCCGGATCGCAATCGAGCACGAGGGGCAAGGACATGGCGAAAATTCCTCGGTGGTTGATGGGGAAAGTGCATACCGTATCCGTGCCCGCCGCGCAGGAGGCGCCGTTGGTGCGCCCAGCATCGTACCGCATCCGCGCCCTGAAGCGCCATTTGGTCGATTCCCTGCGCGACCTGCGCGAGGCCAAACACCCAGAACGGCTGATCCAGAAACGCACGGCTCAGCCGGAGGGTTTCGCCGCCGATGTGGTCCGCGCCGGCTGCACCCAATGCCAGGGCCATTGCTGCCGCGGCGGCGGAGAACACGCCTACCTCGACGACCGCACCATGGCACGCGTGCGGCGGGACAACCCCGAACTGGATGCGGCGGGGGTTATTTCTCTGTATGTCGATTCGGTGGCCGATCAGGGGTTCGAGGGCTCGTGCGTGTTCCACGGCGCACAGGGCTGCACGCTGGCGAAACTGCTGCGGGCGGAGTTGTGCAATACGTATTATTGCAATGGGCTGTGGGATTTTCTGAAGCTGCGGCCTTTACCGGGGGTGGTGGAGATAGTGGCCAATAGGGGCGGAGTTGAGCGGCGGGCGGTGGTGAAGGCGGTCGCGATGGAGGAGGGGGCTGGGTGGAGCTAACTTGCCATTCTTGTCGGCGTCAGCGGTATCTCAAGCTCGACCCGATCATGGGTGACGGTTGGCTTGATCCGTCCCCGCTCCCCCCGTTCCAGGCGCACCCGTCCCGTGCGGTTTGGCCGGGGGGCGCCGGCACTCGGGTGACCACGAAACGGACCCAGTGATGGCCCTCGGGGTCCACGACGAGGACCTGACCGTCGAGGTCGAGAAGCACGTCCAGGGTTGGGTCGCGTGACGCGGGCACGGCGTATGGTTGTCAGATTGAAGCAACTTCGGCAAACCCAAACTGCTCCAGTTCCTCGAACGACCGTGGCTGAACCGTGTCGAACATCGTCGCCAGGATATCCGGCACGGACCGATAGAACCCCGCCATCCGGTGGAACGCAGCGAGGTCCTGCGTCCCGACAATCTCCGCGATGTGTTTTGCGATCATCGCCGAAATCTCGTCGTGCTGGGTCTTCCACCACGCTGCGATCCGCAAACGCTCGAGCGGGGAGGCGGCTTGCGCGTCCGCCAGCGCGTAGACGCGGACGCGGCGACCGAAGTCCTCGGCGTTCGCCCGGCTGTGCCGCCAGATTTCGCACAGTTCGAACATGCAGAAGGCGGAGCGCAGATATTTCTCCGACAGGATAACGAACACCCGGTCGCCGGCACCGATGCGGCGCATGAAAGGCGAGATCCGGTCGCCAATTTTCAGCGTGTCCTTGTCGCGGACGATGCGGATGCCCCGTGCCTCGGCGGCGGCGCAAAGCCGGTCGACGATCTTTTCCCGCTCGCGCCCCTCGGGAGAGAGATCGTCGCCCCAGGCGTAGGAAACGAAATACTCCGTCGCCGCGACAGGCACCGGGCCCGGCGAGACGGGGAGTTTATCCGATGGCTCCGCCGCTTCCTCCCGGACCACCCGTTTCGGCTTGGTGCGCACGGCTTTCAATCCGTCGCGTCCGGAACGTTGCTCGATCCATCCAGCCAGCCGTTCTAACAGCAGCGCGGCCTGACCGCGCTGGGTCCGGATGCGGATGCTGCCGTGCCAGGCGTCGGTCATCGGCTGTTCGATCAATGCGTGGCTGCGCGTGACAGTGTCGTAGACCGCCACGCCACCAAACCAATAAACTGCCGTGGAGCCGGCCTGGGCACCGATTTCGCAGATCAGGCCGCGCACCAAACCGGGGTGCAGCATTTCGAATGGGATGTCCTCGGATTCCGAGGGAAGCGTATCGTCCCAAACGGCGGCGACCTCGTCCTTCACGGTCTCTCGTTCCGGTAGAAGATCGGGCGCGATGTATTCGGTGGCGTCTTCGTCGTTATGCGGCCCTTGCCGGTGCACGAAGCAAATCCCGCAGGAGCGCATCATATCCAGGAACAGTTTCTGCTCCGCCGCACCGTGTTCGCCCCAGACCAGCAATTCCAGCAGCGGACGGGTGAAACGGCCGCGCAGACGTTTCAGTTCCCGATACGATTTCTCACGGTTGAACACGGCATAGATCGCGTCCAGCGCCCAGCCCTGATCCAACACGACCCGGTCCCCGAACAGGCCATCGCGGTAAAACACCGTTCCCGCGTTATGCAGATACCGTAGTAACTGAATGGGGTCGCTGACTTGCCCGGCCTGATCGCAGAGTTGCCGGAAATACGCCTGGGAAATGACGCGGTAGCGCCGTTTCCCAGGCTTCAGCGCGGCGTCGGCATCGCGCATGTCTTGCAACGCCCGCAGGACGTGCATGCGGCCGATGCCGATCGCTGCGGTGCCCTGGCATTCCCGCATGAAAGCAATCGCGTTGCGCAACCCCTCATCCAGGCCGGGGCGGCCCAGATCGTTCAGCGCGCTGTAAGGCAGAGGCACGCAAAGCCCGATCGCCGCCGTGTCGGCGTCGGTCAACGGCGGCGCCATCGCTCGGTCTTGCCGCCGGTCGCAGCGGGTCTGCACGATCAGCACCGGACTGTCGGAAGACGCGAGGTGGCGGATATACGCCAACCAATAGGGCAGCCTCTGGTTGCGGAAGACGATGCCGTCATATGTGTGAGTCTCGGCATCCTCGGTCTCCCGTGCCCAAACCGCGAGGAAGATCGCGCTGGTGCGCAGGAACAGCGCATGCGTGCCATGATACAGATCCTGTCCGCCGAAATCCCAGATATTCAGGCGGGTCGGTTCCGCTTCCCCGGCCGCCAGCAGGGCGGAGGTCACGATAATCCCGTGAGTCGACGGCACGGACGAGTCATAGTCCTCATTCTTTAACCGCCGCACGATCTGGGTTTTCCCGACGCGGCCATTGCCGAGCACGATGAGTTTGACGTCCGTCGCGGCGACGGACCCGGCTTCCAAATCGCGGAAATGTGCGCGAACCGCGGACAGGCAGTTATCGTTGCTGTTTTGCGACAGAACCTCGGGCGGGATGCCGGGAATACGGCAGCCGTACAAGTGCAATCTTTGTAAATCGAATAGGTTTCGCACGGCTTCCGGCAAGCTTTGGAGCGGGCAGCGTGCGCAATCGAGTGCTTGGAGCGCGCTCAGCCCCGCCAGCGGCGCGAGGTTGCTGACCTTTGTGCCGGAGCAATCGAGTGTTTGGAGCGCGCTCAGCCCCGCCAGCGGCGCGAGGTCGCTGACCTGTGTCATGGAGCAATCGAGTGTTTGGAGCGCGCTCAGCCCCCCAAGCGGCGCGAGGTCGTCAAGGTCCGTTGAGGACAGCGAGAGATGCCGGAGGTGCGGCAGATGGCGCAGTCGATCGAGCTCGGCGGCGAGCCGATTGAGGACCCGATTATCGTCGTAATAATCTTCGACCGCAAAATACGAGCCGTCGTCCAACCCGATCCCGCGGCCGAGGTTCAGCCGTCGCAGATGCCCCAGCGCGAACAACGACCCTGGCAATACCGTCAGCCCCAGGCCCCCGAGGTCGAGAAACCCCGTCCGCCGCACCGCTTCCTCGGCGATGCGCTGCTCGGCGATGGACTGTCCGTCGAACGATTCCGTCATGCCGGCAGAATGGCATGGACAGGGTTGGGTTGCCACATTTGATGCCGGTTGCGGACGATAGTACCATCCGCCTGGAAAAAGCCGGATGGAGCGAAGCCGAGACTTGGCTCGGCGTCTAATCCAAGACGAATAGAGGGCGATGCCCACACCGAGCAGCGCGCTGCCGCGAGCCGCCCAGATGCCAGGGTGATCGCATTTGGCTTCAACGCCCGAATCCGGTGTGGGCGACCGGAAAAATTGAACGCAAAAGGCGCAAATGCGATTGACCATGACCGGGTGGCCGGGATTCCACGTGCGTGTGCCCGCCCGTGAGCCAGGTGCTCATGGCCGGTGGGGCGGCGATGACGGGGATGGTGTCGAGGGGCATCAGCTTGGGACGATGGCGGGCGGCGGTTCGCCGATCAGGCAGCCGAGCGCCCGGCGCACGGTGGATGGGCGGAGGTCCCGCCAGTCGATGTGCCAGGTGTCCGGGCGCCTGTCGCGTTCGCGCTGGAAAATATCCTCCCGTTGCGCGCGCACTTGGAACAGGCGGCCGAGGCTGCCGCCGTAGCGCCGCAGGGTATTTTCCACCTGGTTCCAAAAATCGCCGTCGCAGAGACCGGGGGCGATGCCGAGGTCCATACAGATATAGGCGATGGTGCGGCCGACCGGGCGGCGGCGCACCCCGGCCGCGAAATCTTCGGGCGTGGGCATGCCGGACGCGCCCGGATCGTCGGGTCCGAGCAGAGCGGGGTCGGGACGGCTTGGGCGGCGAGGCGCGGGGCGGGGGCCGGATGCGGGTTTGGCCGGGGGACGGTGGTGCGGCTGCAATTCGACGCGCGGCGGCCAGGCGAACCGCAAATTGTGCCCCCTGGCGGCGCGGGCGAGCAGATAGTCCCGCAGGGCGAGCGCGCGGAGGAGGCCGCGTTGCATGCGGTGCAGGATGGTTGGCAGATGGTCGGTGCCGAAGACGGCGGCGGCGGTGGCGAATTCCGGGGCGGCCGCGCGGGTGGTGGCGGTCGCGGTGAAGTGGCGGACGTGGGCGATGAGGGTGGCGAGGATTTTGAGAACAGCCCCGATACGCCCCGGGATG
>JANXTL010000089.1 GCA_025352375.1 Acetobacteraceae bacterium
CGAACTCATCATAGCAAGGGACGCCGGTCGCGGGAAACCCCATATCAGCCGCGAACCGGCCGTCCCTCGATCGGATAGGACGGATCGTTATAACCCGGCGTCGACGGATGACCCGGCGAGACCAGCCGGTCGATGAACGCCTCGTCCTCGGCGGTCAACTTGCAGCACAGGGAGGCGACGTAGGCGTCCCAGTGTTCCTCGGTCCGCGGCCCGCCAACCGCCCCGGCGACAAATCGGTTGTTAAGCACCCAGGCCAGCGCGAATTGCCCGGTGGTCATCCCGCGCGTCGCCGCATGGACAGAAATCTCCGCTGCGATATGCAGGCTTTCCGGCCGCCATTCCGACTCCAGCATGCGCCGGTCCTGCCGTCCCGCGCGGGTATCGGGCGGGGGAGGGACGTCAGGTTTGTACTTGCCCGTCAGCACCCCGCGCGCCAGCGGGCTATAAGGCACCACCCCCAGCCCAAAATACCCGCAAGCCGGCAAGTGCTCGGTTTCCACCTCCCGGTTCAGGACGTTATACAGCGGCTGGCTGGCGATGGGCCGGTCGATGCCAATATCGTCGCAGAGGCGGCAAATCTCCGCCACGCGCCAGCTCCGATAGTTCGATACCCCGAAATACCGGATTTTTCCCGCGTGGATCAGATCGGCCAGCGCATGCACCGTCTCCGCCAGCGGGGTCGAGTGGTCCTCCTTGTGTAGATACAGTAGATCGATCTCCGACACGCCGAGACGCCGCAACGAACCCTCGACGGCCGTGCTGACCTGGCGGCGCGACAGGCCGCGGGCGTTGGGGCCCTGGCCGGTGGGGTTGGCGATCTTGGTGGCCAGCACCCACCAGGACCGGTGCTCCCGGATGGCGCGTCCGACCACTTCCTCCGACTTGCCACCGTTGTAGCCGTCGGCGGTATCGATGAAGTTGATGGCTTGCTCCCGCGCTTTGGCGACGATGCGGGCGGCGGTCGGCTCATCGGTCGCACCGCCGAACATCATGGCGCCGAGGCACAGCGGCGACACTTTCAGCCCGCTTTTCCCGAGTGACCTGTATTCCATCCGCGCGCTCTCCCGTATGACGGTTCCAATCCATAGCGAACGGGCCTGAATGGCAAGATGACGAATCGGGAAGTCGGCAAACCAACTCTAACGGCACTCTTCCTGGGGTTCGCCCATATCGGGATGATGAGCTTCGGCGGCGGCCTCGCTGCCTGGACAAGGCGGGAGGTCGTGCAGACCCGCGGTTGGCTGAACGAGCAGCAGTTCCTGTCCGGCTACGCGCTGTCGCAGCTGGTACCCGGCGCGACCAACGTCAATCTGGCGGTCTTTATCGGCACCCAGATGGGCGGGGTGCCAGGGGCGGTGGCCTGTTTCCTGGGGCTGACGGCGCTGCCGGTGGCGATCGTGCTGGTCGCGGGCACGCTTTATTTGGGCTCGCATGGCACCAGCCTTTGGCTCAGCGTGGCGCTGTCCGGCATGGGCGCCGTCGCATTGGGCATGAACCTGGGGCTCGGCGTGCGGCTCGCGCTGAACCATCTGCGGCAGGTGGGACCGATATTGGTGACCCTGTCTATCGCCGTCGGAATCGGTGTGCTGCGCCTTCCTTTACCCCTGGTCCTCGCCGTCATGATGCCGATCAGCCTGGCCGTTGCCTGGTGGGTGCGACGAGCATGACGGTCATCCTGCTGCAACTATTCTGGCTGTTCGCGATCCTGTCGATGTTGGCGTTCGGCGGCGGGGCGGGCGTGATGCCCGATATGCAGCGCGCCGCGGTGGAAACCTACCACTGGATGACCCCCGGTGAGTTCCTGGACATGTTCGCGATTTCCCGAGCGGCGCCGGGGCCGGGATCGTTGATCGTGATTTTGATCGGGCAGAAGGCGGCCGGATTGCCAGGTGCGGCGGTGTCGTTCGTGGCGATGTTCTTGCCATCCTGCCTCGTCGTACATTTCCTCGCGCGTTACTGGCATCGGGCCGGGCAGTCGGCGTGGCGGGAGGTGGTGGAGAAAGCCCTCGCCCCCGTCGCCATCGGCCTGACGTTCGCCAGCGGCCTTGCGCTGATGCGGGCGACGGAAACCGGCCTTTTGCAGTATGCGATCACGATCGGCGGCGCGGGGGTATTTGCTTTCACCAAAATCGGGCCGCTGTACATGCTCGCCGCCGGCGCGGCGGCGATGCTGCTGGCGTCGTTCATCGCATGAGGGAACCTGACGCGACGCGGATCGGGATAGGCATCGTCACCTACAACCGGCGCGAGGTGCTGGCCGCCACCGTCGACAAGGTGCGCCGTTTCACCCGGCATGCGGCGGTCGATCTGGTGGTCGCGGATGACGGCTCGACGGATGGAACACTCCCATGGCTGCGGGACAACAACGTGCCGGTTGTCGGCGGTGTCAACATGGGCATCGCCTGGAACAAGAACCGCGCCCTTTATCTGCTGTCCGAAATGCTGCGATGCGACGCGGTCATTCTGCTGGAGGACGACACCCAGCCGGCCAAGCCAGGCTGGGAGGCCGAGTGGATCGCCGCCGCTCGGCTTTGGGGCCACGCCAATTTCGCCGCGCCCTGGATGAACGATATGTTCCTGTCCGGCGAGGGCACCGCGATCGACCCGATCGTGTGCGACGCGATCACCGCGCAATGCGCCGTTTTTTCGCGTGAATCTCTGCTGTTCGGCGGCTTTTACGACTCCCGGTTCAAGGGCTATGGCCATGAGCATGTGGAGCACACCCGCCGTCTGGTGCGTGTCGGCTTTGGCGGTACCGACCATTTCGTCGATGGGCAGCTACAGATGCGTTACAAGCTAATACGAGGCAACATCGATGTCGTGTCGGTGCCGAGCTACCTGGATGCAGCGCAAGTGGAACGTAACCGGCTGATTGCTGGTCCGCTGATGATGGACCAGACATTTCGTGCGCCGTGGCAAAATGATACGGAATTAAAACAATTCCGGGCGGAGGTGGGGAGTGCGATGGACGCGCGGCCGAACGGTTTTTCGTTGAATGGACCGGGCAGGACATCCGCCCCGGGTTTCGGTCGGCGTTTGCGTGGACTATTCGGGGGCAATCGGTAGTGCGAGGTAATAGCATATGGCGATGACCGCAGGCATGCAGCTGCAAACGCCGGAACTGCCTGAATCTCCGTCCGAAGCCGCGCTCTGGCGCGTACTCTCCAGCTTTTTCGACGCGCCATGGTACGCTGCTCGTTACCCAGATGTGGAAAACGCCGGTATGGATCCGCTGCGGCATTTCATGATCCACGGCGCGATGGAGGCGCGCGACCCCAACCGCTGGTTCGACAGCGCTTGGTACGCGGAGCACTATCCCGACGTCGGGACATCCAGTGTCAATCCGCTGTTGCATTATTTGCAATCGGGAGCGGCGGAATTGCACAACCCGCATCCCCGGTTCGATGCGGCATGGTATGTCGATCAGCATCCGGAGGCGGCCGCCAACCCGTTACTGTATCATCTCCGGGTCGGCATGCCGAACGGGTTTCCGACGGAAAAGCCAATCCGGATCGCCGATTTTCTCCCATCGAACCTGCCGGCTTTGGTGCCGCCGTCTGGCATAACGGTCGATATCGTCCTCCCCGTTTACAAAGGGCTCGCCGCGACCAGACGCTGCCTGGAATCCGTGCTGGCCGATCCCGACCGGCTGCCCGGGCGAATTGTCGTGATCGACGACGCGTCGCCGGAACCGGCCTTATCGGCGTGGTTGGACAAACTCGCCGCCGAACAGCTGATCGTCCTGTTGCGGAATAAGAAAAATCTGGGCTTCGTCGCCTCGGTTAACCGGGGCATGCGGGAAGCCGGTTCGAATGACGTGGTATTGCTGAACAGCGATACCGAGGTGCCGACTGGTTGGCTTCCCCGCCTCGCGGCTCAGGCTTATCGGTCGCCGTGGATCGCCAGCGTGTCGCCGTTTTCCAACAATGCCACGATCTGCGGCTATCCGCGGATCGCTGGCAGCGATCTGCCGTTCGGCCGGTCGGTCGCGGCGGTGGACGCGGCCTGCCGCCAAACCAATGCCGGGCGTTGGGTCGATCTGCCCACCACCGTCGGATTCTGTATGTACATAAGGCGGGCGGCGCTGGCGGACGTGGGCCTGTTCGACGAAGCCGCGTTCGGGCGCGGCTACGGCGAGGAAAACGATTTCTGCCTGCGGGCCAGCGCCCGAGGCTGGCACCATAGCCTGGCGTGCGACGTCTTCGTCTACCACGAAGGTGGCGTCAGTTTTGGCAACGAGACCGACACTCGGGTCACCGAGGCAATGAAAACTATTCTGGCACGCTATCCCACCTACCTCCACGACGTCGCTCGGCATGCCCGGAAAGACGATGTCGGGCCATACCGGTTCGCCGTTACGGCGCCGCTGTTCGCATCGTCGGGTCTGCCGGTCATTCTGTTGGTTTGTCACGATCTTGGGGGCGGGGTTCGCCTGCACGTGGACCGGTTGGTGCAACGTCTGAGCGGGAGGGCGCATAGCTTGCTGCTCACGGCGACAACACGCGGCGCCGAATTGTCGGTGCCAGCGGTGCTTGGCCATCCAACGCTGGATTTACCGGCGGAACGGCTGGACGACCTGTCCCGCCTGCTCCGAACGTTCGGTGTGGGGCGTGTGCATATCCACCATCTGTCCACGATGGACATGGATATCCGAACCCTGATCCATCGTTTGGGTGTGGGTTTCGACCTGACGGTGCACGATTACTTCGGCATCTGCCCGCAGGTGAACCTGTTGCCGTGGCTGGACGGTCCGTATTGCGGGGAACCGGGCCCCGCCACCTGCAACGCCTGCATCGGGGACCGTCCGTCGTACGGAGCCACCGATATTCTGGCTTGGCGGCTGGAGCATGCCTGGGCCTTCCGGGAGGCCGACCAGGTCATTTGCCCGAGCAACGATGTGCGGGAGCGGCTGGTTCGGTATGGTCTGGGTGAGCGTGCGATCGTCGCGCCGCACGAACCGATCGCGCCTGGGCCTTGGCCACTGCGACCGGTCAAGCCCCGAAGCGGCAAGTTGCGTGTGGCACTTATTGGCATTTTAGCCCCGCATAAAGGCGCGCCGGCGGTTGAGGCGATGTTGGAAGCGGCCGATGCCGCGTCGTTCGAATTTCATTTGATCGGCGATGTGGAGGACGGATTTCCCGACGCCGCGCGCGAGCGGCTGCATATCGCGGGGCGGTACGAGGAAGCCGACCTGCCAAACCTGATCCGCCGGATACGCCCCGATGTCCTGTGGTTCCCGGCGTCCTGGCCGGAGACGTACAGCTACACAATCAGTGCCGGCATCGCTTCGGGTCTGCCGATCGTCGCCTCCAACCTGGGCGCACTGCCGGAACGTCTCGCCGGCCGGCCGCTGACATGGCTGGTGGATCCGGGTTCGGATACCGCACCATGGCTGGCGGCCTTCGCGGCGCTAAGGGCGGCGTTGCGTGCCCCGGTGCCTCCGGCCGCTATGCGGGCGGCGGCGCCGGATTTTTACGCCGAAGCCTATTTGGCGGTTCCGTCGGTGCGGCGCGATGGCCTGACCGATCTTCGCCGGTCCGGCCGCACCAGCGTGCTGGTTATTCCGGAACGGTTCGATAATGGGAAATTGACTCCATGCGCCTATATCCGGTTGCTCCTGCCGCTCGATCGGGCGGCAGCCGCCGGCAATTTGGATATCGTGGTAGCAGACGTTGCTTCAGCGGCCTGGTATCGAGCCGATATCATCGCGACGCAGCGGTATGCGATACCGGATATTGCCTCGGCGGACGCGCTGGCGGCGCATGCCCGCGCGACAGGCGCGAAATTATATTACGATCTGGACGACGATCTGCTGAATATTCCGCGCGATCATCCCGATGCGGCGGTGCTGCGGCCGAAGGCGAAGGTGGTGCGGCGTATGCTGCGGCACGCCGATCGCGTCCTGGTTTCGACCTCGACGCTGGCGGATCGATTGCGTAAACATCGCAACGACGCGGTGGTGGTGGGCAACGCGATCGACGAGCGGCTTTGGGGCACATCGCCGCCATTGCGCAGGGACGGGCCGCACCAGGGGCCCGTGCGTATTTTGTGCATGGGAACCTCCACCCATGACGCCGATTTCGCGATGATAGAACCGGCTCTGGCGCGTCTGGCCGATGCCTTCGGTGGCCGGGTACAAATCGACATGCTGGGCTTCAGCAGCCGCAAGGAGCTGCCGCCCTGGGTGCGCCGCCTCGGCATGCCGCCAACGGCCAGCGCGTCGTATCCCGGGTTCGTTAACTGGATAACGCACCAGCCGGCATGGGATATCGGCTTGGTGCCGTTGGTGGACAATGCGTTCAACCGGTGCAAATCGGCCCTGAAGACACTCGATTTCGGCGCGCTGGGTTTGGCGTTACTGGCATCCGATGTCACGGTTTACCGGGGGTCCGTCGCGGATGGGGCAGGGGGCATGCTGGTCCCGAATACCGAGGATGCGTGGTACCTCGCACTCTGCCGCCTGGTGCGGGACACAGCGTTGCGGCGGCGGTTGGGGCAGGGGGCTTGGGACGCGTATATCGCCACCGGCACGTTGGCGGCGGTCAGGAGCGGACCGGCCCCTTTCGGAGCCGGCCCCTCCCCTAGCGCAGCCTGATAATGATCTTGACCCGAAGGCGCCCGATCACCACAATGAGCACCAGGAGCAAGCGGCGTTTTCTAGGCATACGCTTTCTCCTGACAGACCCGGCCGGGGAAATCCCGGCCGGTTTTGTCATCCTGAGGGGTATTGGTTAACCGAGGGTTAACAGCGGCGAAGATAGTTCGCCGATTTGGTGGTTTCGTTCAGGCTTTGTAGGATCGGCCCAACGCCATCCGGCACAGCCATACCCTGCGGGAACCACCATGAACGATCAGGCGACGCTCGACCCTCAGATTTATATCGACCGGTTCGAAGCCCAATCCACAAGGCACGAAACGCCGTGCGGCACCGGACGGATGGTCTGGCATTTATGGGACCGCTCCGGCGGCACGGCGCCGGTCGTTGTGCTGTTCCATGGCGGTGCCGGGTCCTGGCGCCATTGGATCAAGACGATCCCGGCGCTGGTGGAAACCTATCGTGTACTGGTGCCCGACCTTCCCGGCCTAGGCGAGTCGGACTTCCCGCCGGATGGGGATGACGCCTTCGCCATAGCGACCATCGTGGCCGACGGCATCGATGCCATCGTCGGCAAAATCACGACATTCGATGTGGTTGGATTTTCCTTCGGCGGCACCATGGCCAGTTGCGTCGGTGCGATCCGCGGCACGCAGGCCCGGTCCGTCACCATCATCGGCTCGTCCGGCGTGGGCTCCCTGGGATCGTCGGTGCGGCTGGAAAAGGTGCGCCATCTGGAAGGGCAGGAGCGGCGGGACACCCACCGCGCCAATCTGGGGCAGCTGATGATCGCCGATCCGGCCAAGATCGACGATCTGGCCATCGTCATCCAGGACTGGAACACCATTCGCTCGCGGCTCAAGACGCCGGCGATTTCCCGCAGCGGCGCCATTCTGACGGCTATCGACCAGCTGCAATCGCCGCTCAACGGCATGTGGGGGGAATTCGACGCGCCGGGCAATCCCAAAGGGCCCGAGCGCGTCGCGGCGTTGAAGGCGCGCAAGCCGGATGCCGATATTCGCCTGATTCCCAAAACCGGCCATTGGGCGGCCTACGAATCCCCCGAAATCGTCAATGCGTGGCTGCTGGAAATGCTGGCGCGCACCCGGCCCTGAGACCGGCCTGCCAATGAGGAAACAACCAATGACACAGACAAATATCGGGTCCGGCCCCGGACCGATGTTGGGCAACATCGGTCCCGGCATGCTTGCCGGCCTGCGGGTGATCGAGGTCGCGGACGAACGCGCCGAATACACCGGTCTGCTGCTGGCCGGCCTCGGTGCGGAGGTCATCAAGATCGAACCGCCCGAGGGTAACGCCACCCGCCGTATCGGCCCCTTCCTGGACGACGAGCCGGGGATCGAGCGGTCTTTGTTCCATTGGAATTACAACCGCGGCAAACAATCCGTGGTGCTGGACTTGCAAACCTCGGACGGTGCTTCCCGCATGCGGACGCTGCTGGAAGGCGCGGATATTCTGCTCGATTCCTCGTGCGGCGCGCTCAATACCGCCATCGGGCTGGACCGGGCGGCGCTGGCACACCGGTTCCCCAAACTGATCGTTGCACGGATGACGCCGTTCGGCGACGACGGCCCATGGGCGCATTTGCAGGGATCGGACCTGATCCATCTGGCCCTCGGCGGAATCATGATGAATTGCGGCTACGATCCGGATCCGAATTTCGAATACGATACGCCCCCGATCGCGCCGCAGGTCTGGCACGCCTATCATATCGCTGGCGAACAATTGGCCACCGGTATCATTGCCGCAGCGATTAACCGCCACCGCACCGGCCTGGGCCAGGACGTTTCGGTCGCCATTCATGAGGCAGTGTCGAAAAACCCCGAACTGGACATCATGCACTGGGTGATGCGACGCGTGCCGTTGTGGCGCATGACGAGCCGCCACGCGGGGGAGGTTCCCAATCACTCCCCCAGCATCGTTCACACCAAGGACGGGCGGTTCTTCATCTCGCACGGCATGGGTGCGCGCGACCTGAAGAACTTGGTGCCGCTGTTGTCGAAATACGGAATGGAGGCCGACCTACAGCCGCCCGGACCGGACGTCGACCTGAAAGCCCGAGCGGTGCCGGGGACGGCGACGTCGGATGAGGCGCGGGCGCATATGCTGGATGTGGTGCAGCGCTTCGTGCGCGCCTGGACCTATAAGGATATGCCATGGCTCGAAGCGCAGGAGGCCGGTTTGCTCTGGGCGCCGCTTCGGAAACCGCATGAGAACGCCTTGGACGAGCATTGGCTCCGCCGCTATTCGTTCGCCGATGTTTATCATCCAGAGCACAACCGCTCGTTCCGCTACCCAACCAGCAAGTGGTTGGCCACCGGCACGAGCTGGCAGGTCGGCCGACGCGCACCGTTGTTGGGAGAAGACACCGACAAGATACTAGGCGCACTGGAAAGAAAGCCATTCGTGCCGGCACAGCCCAAGTCGGATTTGAACCCGAAGATGTCCGCGCTGCATGGCAAACCCTTTCCTTTACAGGGCGTGAAGATTCTCGATTTCGCCTGGTTCCTGGCCTCGGCCGGCGGCACGCGGTTCCTCGCCGCGATGGGCGCGGAAAGCTACAAGGTCGAGTGGAAGGACAATCCCGACACCCGCCTGGCGGCGATGGCACCGATCGGAGGACGCGCGGCGCGCGATGCGGCGACCGGTCCGCTGCCGGGAGTCAAAGACCTGAACATGGGTGGGCAGTTCAACAACAAGAATGCCGGTAAGCGCGGCATTTCATTGAATATCCGCCATCCCAAGGGTTTGCAAATCGCCAAGGACCTCGTGCGCATTTGCGATGTCGTGGCGGAAGGGTTCTCGCCCGGCGTGCTGCAACGCCTGGGCCTGGGCTACGACGTGCTGAAGTCGATCCGCCCAGATATCATTTATATTCAGCAGGCTGGGATGGGTGCGCACGGCGTTTACGGGCGCATGCGCACCGTCGGCCCAGTGGCGGCGGCGTTCGGCGGTCAAGCCGACATGTCCGGCCTCCCCGAACCGGCGATGCCCGTGAGTTGGGGATACTCCTACCTCGATTGGATGGGCGCCTATGGTTACGCTCTCGCATTGCTGGGAGCGCTGTATCACCGCGAAAAAACCGGCGAAGGGCAGTGGATCGACGCATCGCAGTGCGAATCAGGCCTGTTCTTGACCGGAACAACCCTGCTGGATTGGTCCGCTAACGGGCGGGAATGGAAACGTTACGGCAACCGTTCCCCCTACAAGCCGGCCGCGCCGCACGGGGCCTATTGCTGCCTTGGTAAGGACCGCTGGGTGGCCATCGCCTGTTTCGATGAACCCCATTGGCAAGCATTGTGTTCGGTCGCCGGCCAAGGCGCATGGCGCGCGGACAAACGGTTCGACACGCTGGCCGACCGGTTGCATCACCAGGATGCGCTCGATGCAGCCGTTAGCGCGTGGGCGGCGACCCGCACCGCCGAGGATATCATGACATCCCTGCAAAGCGCCGGCGTCCCCGCCGGCGTGTGTCAGAACGCCGAGGACCGCTGCGACAACGACCCGCAGCTGCGCCACCTCAAATGGCTGACCGAGGTCACCGGCACCAAAATCGGAACCTGGCCGGTCTACGAACTGCCGATGAAGTTCTCCCGCACCCCCGCCTATGTCGGCGGCCCCATCGACCGCGGCGCCCCCGGCTACGGCGAGGACAACGAATTTCTGTTGACCTCCATGCTCGGCATGACCAAATCCGACGTGGAGAAACTGGCGGAGGAGGGTGTGATTTGATCGACCAAAAGGAGCCGCTGCCTAAACCGTCCGAGACGCTGGACCCCGCACAAGCCACCGGCTTGCAGGACGGGGTGGCGGACGCGATCGTGGATTTCGAGCGCGTGGAGCAGGGAACGACGGTGCGGATCCCCCAGCCGAAGCGAAAAAAGCGCGTGGTGTTCAAATACTGACGAGGATGACGGCCATGATCCTGGTTACCAACAACGAAGGCACGCTCGGCGTTCCCACCACCGCGCGCATGCTGGCGGATGGGGCAGGGGGCCTGGATGCCATCGAGGCCGGCATTCGGCTGATCGAGGCCGATCCCTCGGTTCGCACCGTCGGGCGCGGCGGCTGGCCCAATATCCTGGGGGAGGTCGAGCTGGATGCCTGCCTGATGGACGGATCGACACTGCGCACAGGCGCGGTCGGGGCGTTGAAGGGTTTTCTCCATCCGGTCAGCGTCGCGCGGGAAATCATGCGCCGCCTGCCGCACGAAGTGCTGGTGGGCGATGGCGCTGCCCGCTTCGCCGCCGAGATCGGGGCGGAAACCGCGGAAAACCTGATCGCGGATTCCAAACGCGCCTGGCAGGCCTGGTTCGATGCGGAATTGACGCCTGAGCAGAAACGCGACTGGCCAAATGTCGATCTCGCCCCGCTATGCCGCCATGCCATCGATCCGGAGATCGGGCGCGACACCACCGTCTTCCTCGCCCACGACGCCTCGGGCGCCATCTGCGCGGGAACCAGCACATCGGGTTGGGGCTGGAAATATCCAGGACGGTTGGGCGACAGCCCGATCATTGGCGCGGGTTCGTACGCCGATACGCGCTACGGCGCGGCGGCCTGCACCGGGGCCGGGGAGATGACCATCCGCTGCGGCACGTCCCGCGCCATCGTGCTGTACATGAAGAAAGGCGCCAACGTGGCCGATGCGGTCTACGAGGCGGTGGACGACATGCGGGCGCTGAAAGGCGGGCTGATTAGCCGGGTCACGATCCATGCGATCGATACGCGGGGCAACCACAAGGTGATTGCCGTCAACGGGGCCGGGGATAATGTGTATTGGTTGTGGGATGGGCAGGGCGAGCCTCGGCGCTGCCCGGCAGAGCCGGTGGCGATCGGCGGGGAGGTAGGGCGGATTTCACCGACGGCGCGGTATACGGCGCACGTCGGAAAGCCTAGAGCGTGATCGCCTGAGGTTGACTTCAACCTCGGGCGTGAATCACCCTCTCAAACAAAGGCTTAGACCATGATCCAACGCCGAGATCGCGTGCAACCTCAAACGATCATGGTCTAATGGGCGGCAGCCATGATGGCGTCCTTGGCCCTCTGAATGCTCGCGTGCTGCCGCCGCACTGCCTCCGCGAAGGTGATATTCCGGTTGAGATCCATCGATACAGAACGGCTTTGGTCCTCAGCGTTACACGACGACACGCTCACAAATAATCGTCTAAACGACCTTCTTCTCCCGCAGCGCCGCGATATCCGCCGCCCCGTACCCCAGCTCCGCCAACACAGCGTCCGTATGCTCCCCAGCCTCCGGCGTAGGGCTGCGCACCGACCACGGCGTGCGGCTGAGTTCGATCGCCTGGCCGATCACCTCCACATCGCCGAGCAAGGCATGCTTCACTGTCCGGGTAATCCCAAGGTGCTTCACCTGAGGATCGTCGAATACCTCATTCATCTTATAGATCGGCCCGCACGGCACGCCGCCCGCGTTCAGCGCGTCGATCCACTCGGCCGAGGTTTTCCCCCGCGTGATCGCCTCGATCTCGGCATTCAGCGCGTCGCGGTTGTCCGACCGCAGCTTGCCTGTGGAATAGCGCGGGTCGGTGGCGAGTTTTGGGATGCCCAAGGCCTCGCAGCAACGCCGGTAGATGTCGTTTCCGGCCGCGGCAATGTTGATGTAGCCGTCCTTGGTCTGGAACACCCCCGTCGGGATGCTAGTCGGGTGGTTGTTCCCCGCCTGCTCCGGCACTTCCTTACCGATCGTCCAGCGCGCCGCCTGGAAGTCCAGCATCGCGATCTGCGCGCCCAACAGCGACGACTGCACCCACTGCCCGAGGCCGGATTCCTCCCGCTCCAGCAGCGCCACCAGCACGCCCATGGCGGCGAAGATGCCGGCGGTCAGGTCGGCCACCGGAATACCCACGCGCACCGGCCCTTGCCCCGGCAGGCCGGTGATCGACATCAGCCCGCCCATGCCCTGCGCGATCTGGTCGAAGCCGGGGCGGGTCAAATACGGGCCGTCCTGCCCAAATCCGGAAATGGACGCATACACCAGCCGAGGATTGATCGCCTTCAGGCTCTCGTAATCCACGCCCAGCCGGAATTTCACGTCCGGGCGGTAGTTCTCCACCAAAACGTCGGCCTTCGCCGCGAGCTGCTTGAGGATCGCCAGACCCTCCGGCGCCTTCAGGTTCAGCGTCAGGCTGCGCTTGTTGCGGTGCAGGTTCTGGAAATCGGGCCCATGCCGCTCCCCGCCCAAACCAGCGTCGCCTTCCGGTGATTCGATCTTGATGACGTCGGCGCCCCAGTCGGCCAATTGCCGCACGCAGGTTGGGCCGGCGCGCACCCGGGTCAGGTCGATAACCTTGAAGCGGGCGAGGGGGCCTGCGGTCATGTTGTGCGTCTCCATGCGGTTGCCACGTATTTCGCACGCTTTCCGGGAGCCGTCGAGTTCACGCCGGCTTGCTGGCCCGCAGCGAGTAGGACAGCGGCAACCATGGCTTGTCGGGCCAGCGGTAGCTGCCTGTTCCGTCCGGCACCAGGCAGTCGAACATCGGCCATCGGACAGTATTGTGTTCCAGGAACCTGTCGATCCGCAACCCGGCGCCGATCAGGCCCATCAAAATGTCGGAGACCGGGTGCAGCCACTCATGCGTCCGCGTGTTGGTCAGCACGGCATCCGGGTCGGCGTAATCCTCGGTCCGGTCCTCGATCTCAGGCGCGCGTCCGAGATACGGCATGA
>JANXTL010000108.1 GCA_025352375.1 Acetobacteraceae bacterium
CGGCAGGCGGGCAAGCAGAGCGTCGTCGTCCTGCGCGTCCGACCGTTTGGGCTTCGGGGGTGGGCGCGGCGCGCGGGGTGCCGAGGTGGCGCGGGCGCGCGGCGGGGTATCGAGATTTGGCGCAATGGCGTTCACCCGATCTTCGAGCGCGGCGGCGATGCGAAGACCGCGCAGGATGCGGGCAACAATCAGGGCCACGTTGAATGTGCCAAAGGCGCGGCCAATGACGCGGGTTTCTTCGGGTCCGGGTTGCGACCGGATGGCGGCGAGACGTTGGCGGCCGATATCGATCAGGGTGCGGACGATTTGGAGCAGGGCGGCCGAGCGCGATGGTTTCGCCGGCGCCGCCATGGGGGTTTTGTCCAGTGGCGGTGGGGCGCTTTGGACCGGAGCGGTGGGCGCGTGGTTCATGAACGTAAGATGAACAAATGAAGGTGCGTTGTCAAGGGGTTTTTCTATCTTGGGTTGAATATCGGTTTCGCGGAAAGGTCGATTGTCGTTTTCAGGTATGAACAGCGCACCGGCTTGGCGAAGATGATCCTTCAGCGCCGCGCCCTCAAGGGTAAACTTCCGGGGGGCTGTGTCTCTTCATCATTGGCACGGAGGGTCCCACTCATCGAGCATCGATACAATTCAGGCGGGCGGATGGAGAAGTCCCCTCCGCAGCGCTGCCGTGCGAAGGCGTTGAGCCTTCTTTTTACGCTGGTTCGCCCCAATCCCATTGTAGTCGGCATAAGCATGCGCCGGGTTCGCTTTCAGTTTTTCGGTCGCCGGTAGTGGGTCCGCATGGCAAGCGATGCTCTCAGCGATGAATTCTCCAACGCCGACGCCGTACACCGCGGCGGATTGCCGGCCATTCTCGCGGTAGAGATCGAATGAAGCTTTCGGTGTTGTGAGCGATGCTCGATCCACCGACATTTGACCCTGGTCATTCTCGGTCGGCATGAACGCCGAGCTCGCGACTGTGCCGGCTTGGCGTAGTATCGGATGGACCTGCCGCAACATTATCTCATCCGCATCGTCGATCGGGCCGGAAGCTTCGACCATTTCAGCAACCTTGGGCGAACCTTCCAGACTGGTGCGCATTAGACCATGATCGTTTGAGGTTGCACGCGATCTCGGCGTTGGATCATGGTCTAAGCCTTTGTTTGAGAGGGTGATTCACGCCCGAGGTTGAAGTCAACCTCAGGCGATCACGCTCTAGTGTCCCCTGGTCAAACGGTCGAATTCCGTTGCGAATTCGTCGCTGGACACATCGAGAGCCTCAGTTTCAATTTCCTGGTCGCCGTCTGTTTCGGTGCCGTAGATCTCAACCATTCCGGCCGGTCCAATTTCGATTGAATAGTCCCAACCAGAACGGCTGAGCTCGAAGAGCAGTCCGCCTGATTCGGTTGGATAAATGCTGTACTGTGCGGCCATACCCGGTTTGCGAGCGAGCAGGCGGGATGCCGATGAAGTTGCCGCGGGGGTAACGGACTTGCCGGACCCGTCGCGCCACCCGTCGCCCAGCGAAACCAGCGAAGCTATGCGCTCCCGGCACGCGGCCAAGTCTGCAACCACTTTGGTGTCGATTACGTCCACATCGTATACATCGACGACCCCCCAGTATGTATCGTCGTTTCCTAATTCGATCATGAGGCGGAACTGGACGTCTGATTCGATGTAAGGCCCGAAATCGTCGCGTGCCCGTTCCGGCGCCACCGGAACGTCGATCATGCCGTACTGGGAGGTCTTAATGGTGATGGTGCCTTGCGTGCCCAGTGGATCGATCCTGATACCGAGCAGTTTGCCAATATCCTCGAACCGCGTTTGGTAGCTGTCGCGACTGCGGGTGATCAACCGTTTACGGCGGTGGGTGTCGAGGTAGATCACGTTGCCGTCAGCGCCAAAGCAATTCGGAAACTCGATCTTCTCGTCCGGGCGTAGACCGGATCCAAACCTGTTTAGCGCGCGGATGTTCTCTGACGTCAACGCCACCGCGCTCACCGGGCGATTGACGCCGTCGATGAGGGCGAGGACCTGCCCATAGGCTTCCTCTACCAGCGTTTCTAACTCGTCTTTAAAATCCGGCAGCAGCAACTGAGCGGTCTCGCGATCCCACTCGAGCTGGGGTATCGCACTGCCGTCCGCGATCCCGACCAAGTCGAAAGCGATGCTCTTCTCAAAGCCTTTCGGTAACCTTTCGCGCTCTGCATGTGCGGCGCGCCATGACGACTTCACGTAGGATACCAGCAGATCCCTGAACGCTGACAGGTCGGGCAAGACGTCGAGCGGCAGGCGGTGTCCCTCGAACCGGGCACCGACATAGCGCAGTAGGAAGCTTTTCGGTTCGGTCATCTCCCGTCCTGTTTGGCTCAGGTAACACGTTCAGTCTAGCCCGGTGGCCGACGAAAGCCGCAACCCCCTCACACACCCGACCCAACCGGAATAAACGCCGCCCCCGTCCCGCCATCCACCGGTATTGTCGTCCCCGCCAGATACCGCGCCCCATCGCTCAGTAGGAACATCATGACGTCCACCACATCCTCCGGCTGAGCAATCCGCCCGATCGGGGACACCCCCGACGGCCGGTAACCCTTCGAAGCGCGGGGGTCCGAAACGGCGCGCACCATCGGCGTATCCACTGTCCCGGGCGCGAGCGCGTTGACCAGCACGCCGGACGGCGCCCACTCCGCCGCCATCACCCGGGTCAACTGCGTGACCGCCGCCTTGGACGCGGCGTAGGCGCCGGACACCACCTTCGGCCGCAGCGCCGCCAGCGACGACAACAGGATCACGCGCGACGGATTGTCCGGCGTCACCCCCGCCCGCAGCAGCGGCAGCGCCTTTTGCGCGCACAGGAAGGTGCCGCGGGTGTTGATGTTCAGCACGAGGTCGAAGTCCTCGATCGCCATGTCCTCCATCAACCCGGTGCGGAGGACCCCGGCGCAGCAGATCAGGGCGTTCAGGGGGCCCCCGATTCCGGCGAAAGCGGCGGCGACGCTGCCGGCGTCGGACACATCGCAGCGCACGGGTTTGAAGCCGCCCCGAGGTTCGGTCTGATCGGCGCGATCCAGGCCGTGGACGGTCCAGCCCTCCGCCAGCAGGCGCTGGGTTGCTGCCAGACCGATGCCGGATGCCGAGCCGGTGATTGCCGCGGTTTTGGTCATGCTGTCCCCCTGGCAATCCCGAGAATGCCGTCGATATCCCGCTTGCTGTGCAACACCCGAACCACTGTCGGCGCCTCCGGCCGCGCCAGATAGGCCGCCGCCTGAACGAAGGGCGTCACGCCGCCGTCCAGCCCCCGTCGATTACCAGGCTATGCCCTGTCATGAACGAGGACGCGTCCGAGGCCAGAAACACCACGCCCCCCGCCATGTCGCGCGGGGTGCCAAACCGGCCCAGCGGCGTGCCGGAGAGCATGCGCTGGCCGTGCACGTCGTGCTCCAGCAATTGGTGGGTCAAAGCGGTATCCACCCATCCCGGCGCCAGCGCGTTCACCCGCACCCCCCGCTCGGCCCAGTCGATGGCGAGCGCCTTGGTCAGCAACTCCGCCCCGCCTTTGGACGCGCAGTAGGGCACCGACCGCACAAGCCCGACATGGCCGGCCAGGGAGCTGACATTGATCACCGACCCTCCCTTGCCCATTGCGCCACCCAGGTATTTGCAACAAAGAAAAAGCCCGGTGAGGTTGATGTCGATGATGTGCTGCCATTCGGCCAGGGTGGTGCGCTCGATCTGCTTGAAGATCGGATCGACGCCGGCGTTGTTGACCAGCACGTCGATGCGCCCGTGCCGCGCCAGCACCGCGTCGCGCAGGGCGATTACGTCGTCTTCCTTGGCGACGTCGGTCGCATGTCCCCAAGCGCCGTTGCCCAACAAAGCCGCCGTCTCATCCAGCGTCGCCTGTGTGCGACCGGCGAGAACGACGGTGCCGCCGTTCCGCGCGATGCCCTCCGCCATGCCGCGGCCGATGCCTCGACCGCCGCCGGTGACGATGCAAACGCGGCCGGTCAGATCGAAATCGTTACTTCCCATCGGGCTCACCAGTTGGCTCCTTGCCGGGCGATGCGTTGGGCGATGGACCAGCGATGAACCTCCGACGCGCCGTCGTAGATGCGGAAGCCGCGGATTTCGGTGAAGATGCGGGCCACCAGGGTTTCCCCGGTGACGCCCTGGCCGCCGAGAACCTGTACGCAGCGGTCCACCACGCGCCAGACGGCCTCGGAGCAGAACACTTTCGCCATCGACGATTCAACCGACCCGCGGCCGCCGTTATCCAGGATCGCGGCGGTGTGCCAAATCGACAATCGAGACATGCGGATATCCATCTCGTTGTCGGCAAGCTGGAAGCCGACGCCCTCATGCTCGATCAGCTTATGGCCGAACACTTCGCGCTTCAGGGCGTAGCCGGTGGCGATCTCGTGGGCGCGCATGGCGGCGCCGAGCCATCGCATGCAGTGGGTGAGGCGCGCGGGGGCCAGACGGACCTGGGCGTAGCGGAACCCTTTGCCGGGTTCGCCGAGGATGTCGGACGCGGGGATGCGCACGTTATTGAACTTCACCACCGCGTGCCCGCCGGCGAAGGCGCTGTCGAGGCTGTCCATGGCGCGCACGATCTCGATGCCGGGCGTGTCCATGTCGGCGAGGAACATGGTGGCGTTCCCATCCTCATCCTTGGCCATGATGATGGCGAAGGCGGCACCGTAGGCCCCGGTGATGAACCACTTGGTGCCATTGATGACGTAGTGATTGCCGTCCTTGATAGCGGTCGTGTTCATCGCGGCGGGGTCGGAGCCGGCGCCGGGGGCGGGTTCGGTCATGCAGAAGCAGGACCGCGTGGCGCCGGACGCCAGCGGCCGCAGCCAGCGTTCCTTCTGCTCGTGCGACGCGACCTGCTCCAGCAGGTGCATATTCCCCTCGTCGGGGGCGAAGATGTGCATCGCGACGGGGCCGAGGAGCGAGTAGCCGGCTTCCTCGAACACGATGGCCTTGGCGACGTGGTTCAGGCCCATGCCGCCGTATTCAACCCCGACATGCGGCGCGACCAGCCCCTCGGCGGCGGCGAGGGCCACCAATTCCTTGCGGAATTCCTCGGTGGGGCCGTGGTGGGTCTGGCGGTTGTCGCCCTCCAGCGGCACGATTTTCTCGCGGATGAAGGTCCGGACCCGCTGCTGCAGTTCGGTTAGTTCGGGGGAGAGGGAGAAGTCCATGATCTCAGGGCTTTCGCTACCATGTGTGGATAGCGCGTCATAACCCGGACCACCGCTCGGTGCTATCCTCGCGACAGGGCCGCGCTATTGGCTGACCCAGATAATCCGGTGCAGCCAGGCGATCTCATTCAAATCGAACGAGAAATCCGGATGCAACGGGTTGAGGCTTTTGAGCTCGACCCGGCGCGCCGATTTGCGGACGAGCTGCTTGGCCATAACCTCCCCGGCGAGGGTTTTGGCGACGACGCGATCGCTGCGGCGGATCGGCGACGACGGGGACACGATGACCATGTCGCCATCGCGATAGACAGGCTCCATCGATGCGCCGCTGATCTCCAGCGCGTAGGCGTTGGGATCGCCGATATCGGGCAGGCTGACCTCATCCCAGGCGCCGCCGACCGGGAAGCCGCCATCGTCGAAATAACCCTCCCCCCCGGCTTGCGCCATGCCGATCAGCGGGATGCGTTTGGATACCGCGCGCGATCCGCCGCCGCTGCCGATCGCGCGGGCACCGGATACCAACGCGGTGAAATCCTCCATCGACGCACCCGTCGCGTTCAGGACTTTCGCGAGGCTTTCGGTGCTGGGCCAGCGGGCCCGCCCATCCGGCATGCGGCGTTTGGAGACATTGAACGTCGTGGAGTCCAACCCGGCGCGTTTCGCCAGGCCTGAGGCGGACAACCCGTATTCGGCGGCCAGCGTGTCGAGCGCCCGCCAGATATCTTCGTGTTTCATCGATTCGCTTCCGTTGAAAGGCTTGCGGTGCGGCACTATGATAGGAATGGGCGCCAATTGGAATGGGAAATTTTCCCGCCGCCGTTTTGAATGCTTGCCATTGTATGCAACCTGGGGTTTAGTGTGGTCCATTCATTCCCGCATTCCTTGTTCCACCCAGGAGACGCCCATGGCACACGCCACCCAAGTTCGCAGCCCCGCGCAAACCGCTGCGCGGGCACGCCCCACCTCGATCGAGCCCAGCGAGCGGGTCCAGCCGTTCCGCAACGCCGAAGAAGCCTGGATCTGGACCATGACGGCCCTCGTCGCTCGGCGTGACGGCGCCCGCTACACGGCGAACAAAGGAAAAATCGGGCGCCCCTGCGATCCCGACGATGTGGTCAGAAGCCTCGATGCCCTTTACCGCCAGCGCCGTATCGATCTGCTTCACGCCCGCATCCTGCGCATCTGGGGCGAACGCGGATCGGCGCCGGACCCGACCCACGCGATGGAACGGGCCGACTGGAAACTGTGGAAGGAAGCGCTGGACCGCCTGGAGTGGCCGTTGCGGGTCAAGGGAATTGTGGCGTGATCGCGGTTGCATAGAGAAAAAAATCTGATTGCAGGAAAAATATCGTTGACAGCCGTTCCCCAACGCCGCTAGAACTACCTCACCAACGGCCGAGGTGTGCCCGTCGCCCACCGAACCGAAGCATCGGCCGTCAATCGTCAGGACCGCACCCAAATGGGGCGGTCCTTTTTTTGTGTCTGGAAGGAACCATCCCATGGCTTTCGCCGTCCGCCATCTGTCCGTTCTTGCTTACGCCAACGGTTTTACCCTCTGGCATTACAAGGCTCCCAAGGACCCGCTGGAGATCGTGACGACCAACAATTATTTCAGCGAAGGTGCCGATATGCTGACCACGGGGGACCTGATGATGGTCACGGCGGCGGACGGCGCCCGCATCGTCGCGGTCGCGATGGCCGATATCGAAACCGTCATCCTCGCGCCGCTTGCCTGACCGGCTTTTCAATCGTTCGCATTGCAGCCAGCACCGGCCGGGGCATCTCCGGCCGGCGCATTTTTCAAAAATGAAAGACATTATCATGTTGTTGAGCTGGCTGCCGGAGGCCTCGACGTGGAACCGAGTGTGATCCTGGGTGTCGTCGGTGTAGCGGTATCGCTGATGTCGATGCTGATCGCCGCCATGACGGCCAGGCACGCGGTCATGACGGCCAGGCACGCGGTCACGCGCGATACGATCCACGATCTCGCGAACCGTATCGATACGCTCGAGGGCGAGCTCGCGGAATGCCAGCTCAAACACCGAGCGGCGGAGGAGCGTAATCTATTGCTGATGGAGCGTTTAGTGCGCATGCAGGTCGGTACCGCCGACTGACGTGCGCTCGATACAGCCACCCTTGAACGCCGCACACCCCCGGCGTAGCGTCGCTCCGGCGAACCGCGTGAGGGGGAAACGAAATCATGGCGATCATTGATGCCCAGGTGCATGCCTACGAAGCCGACCACCCCGGTCGCCCCTGGATCGGCACGCTGACGGGTCCGAAGGCGGTGAACGGCGATGCCATGGTGGGCGCGATGGACGCTGTCGGCGTCGATGGTGCGCTACTGGTTTCCCCGTTCAGCATGTATCGCTACGACGCCAGCTACGCGATCGAGGTACACAAGGCCCATCCTGGCCGGTTCGGCTTGGTCAAGCCGGTCGACCCCACCGATCCCGCCGTCGCCGAGACCATCGCGGACTGGAAGGCAACACCCGGCACCGTCGGCGTGCGCATTATGATGCGCGATCCCATGTCCAAAGATCCCGCCGACCCCGGCATCGAGCGCGTGCTGGTCGCCGCTTCCAAAGCGGGTTTTCCGGTCAACATCCTCGCCTGGGGCCGGATGGAGCAGGCGGCGCAACTCGCGGCGCGCAATCCAAATACCCAGATCGTGATCGATCACCTTGGCCTGCAACAGCCGCACAATCCGCCGGCGCCCGCCGATTGCTGGGCGGAACTGCCGAAGGTGCTGGCGCTCGCGGCGCAACCCAACATCGCGATCAAGATCTCCGGCGCCTGCACGCTGTCGCATGAGAAGTTCCCGTACAACGATATCTGGGACCATCTTGCCCGCATCTTCGATGCCTACGGCTTCAATCGCTGCCTCTGGGGCACCGATTGGACGCGCGCGATCGACGTCCTGACTTACGGCCAGGGCGTCGAAGCTTTTAAAATAACCGACCGGTTGTCCGACAGCGATCGGGCGATGCTGATGGGCGGCGCGCTTGAGCGGATTTATCGCTGGTCGCCGGCCAAGGCTTGATCCGCACTTCCCCACCCGGGCAGGGGCGGGCATAAACGGCGGAACATGACCCCCCGCATCGCATCCTTGTTTCTGCCCTTACTGCGCCGGATCGACCCGGAGACGGCGCACGATTTTTCGCTCAGGGCGTTGCGGATGGGGCTGGCCGGGCGTTCGTCTGGGCGCGACGATCCCGTGCTGGCCACGGAGGCGCTGGGCCTCCATTTTTCCAACCCAATCGGTTTGGCGGCTGGCTTCGATAAGGACGCCGTCGCTGCTGCCGCGCTGATGCGGCTGGGGTTCGGCTTCGTCGAAACCGGCACGGTGACGCCTCGGCCGCAGGCGGGCAATTCCAAACCCAGGCTTTACCGGTTGGAGCCGGATCGCGCGGTGATCAACCGCATGGGTTTCAACAATCGCGGCCTTGAGGTCTACAAGCGCAACCTGAAAGCGGTTGGCCCGCACGATGCCATCCTTGGCGCCAATGTCGGCATCAACAAGGACGGCGCCAATCCCGAACGCGACTACCCCGCGCTGATTGCCGCCGTCGGGCCGCTCGCGGATTACGTGACGATCAACGTGTCGTCCCCCAACACCCCCGGTTTGCGCGATCTGCAAAGCGCGGACCGGTTGCGGTCCATCCTGCGCGCGGTCGCAAAGGTTCCGGACAAGCCACCGATTCTGGTCAAGGTCGCGCCGGACCTGACGGACGACGGGTTGCGGGCCGTGATCGAAGTTTGCGTCGACGAAGGCGTGGGTGGCCTGATCGTTGGCAACACCACACTGTCCCGCCCGTTCGGCATTACGTCCCGGCTCATTCGTAAGGATGGTGGCCTGTCCGGCGTGCCGTTGTTCCCGTTGTCGACCCGCATGCTGGCGCGCGCCTACCTCTACGCGCGCGGCCGTCTGGTGCTGATCGGGGCAGGGGGGGTTTTCGACGCCAAGGACGCGCTGATCAAAATCCGCGCCGGGGCGTCGCTGGTCCAGCTTTACACCGGCTTCGCTTATCAGGGGCCCGCGTTGATCCCGCGCATGAAGCGGGAATTGGCGGCGGCACTGAAAAAGGCGGGGTATGCGCGGGTGCAGGATGCGGTTGGCATCGATGCCCAAAAACTGGCGGAGCTTCGATAGTTGGAACACCTCCAAGGATTCGCCCCATTGGCGGAACGCTATGACGGTTTCATCCTGGACCTTTGGGGTGTCATTCACGATGGCGTGAACGCGTTTCCGCACGCGGTCGATACGCTGCGGCACCTCCGCGAAACCGGCAAACGTACGTTGCTGCTGTCCAACGTGCCGCGTCCGAACGATGCGGTGCAGACGATGATGCGCCGGATGGGGATCGAGGATGCGCTTTACACCGACATCATGACGAGCGGCGAAGCCGTGCGCCGCAGTCTGATTTCCCCCCCCGACCTCTGGTGGACGCAGCTCGGTACGCGCATGTACCATCTCGGGCCGGAGCGCGATCGGCCGGTGTACGATGGATTGCCCATCGCCGTGGTGGCGCGTCCGGCGGATGCCGACTTCGTGCTGAATACCGGGCCGGACGATCATCGCAATCCGAGCGAGTTGGGTGAGTTTGAGGCGGATCTTCGGGAATGCGCGGCGCATGGGCTGAAGATGATCTGTGCCAATCCCGATCTGGTGGTCATTCGGGGCGGGGTCCGGGTGCTGTGCGCCGGCTCGCTGGCCGTGCGTTATCGCGAGCTGGGCGGCGATGTCCGCAGTTTGGGCAAGCCGGAGCCAGCGGTTTACCAGCCGGTCCTTCAGCAGCTCGGTTTGTCCCCCGACCGGGTTCTGGCGGTGGGCGATTCACTGCACACCGACATCGCCGGCGCGGCCGGCGTCGGGATCGCGTCCTGCTGGGTGTTGGACGGAATCCACGGCGCGGCATTGTCGAATGGTGCCGGCGGGTTCGACCCTGCGAAAACCGATGCCGCGGCGGCGGAGGCCGGGCTGTCGCCCGTTGCCTCGCTACCGCGGTTCGTGTGGTGACGGGTTTGGAGCAGATCGCGGGAGCGCGTATGCGGGTAGTGTTTGAGGTCGCACGCGATCTCGGCGTTGGATCATGGTCTAGGCCTTTGTTTGGGCGGTTATGTATTTGACAAACACGGTTCGACAGGATAGGAATTGGGTCAAGGAGTTAGCCCGATGTCCGGTAACAGGGGCAAAAGTCCGGGCAACGTTTCATTTTCCCCTTGCGTCGATTCGGCGCGGTGGACTCTCTTCCTCATGTGCCGTTACCGCCCTCTCTCTCCGCCCTGACCCGCGCCGAGCTTGAGGCTCTGCTCGTTGACCTGTTCACGGACGTCGCGTCGCTGAAGCAGGTCGTGGCCGATCAGCGCGAGGAGATCCTACGCCTGAAAGGTCTCAAAGGTCGTCCGACGCTCAAACCAAGCGGCATGGACAAGGGAACGGAACCGAGAAAGCCCGATCCGCCGGAGGGACGGCGGGGGCGGGGCAAGGTGACACCGCGGGTCAGCGTCGAAGACGAATTGATCGCGGCCACGGTTCCGCCCGGCTCTCGCTTCAAGGGATATGAACCGTTCCTGGTTCAGGACCTCGTGATCTCGGTGCGCGCGACGTGCTTTCAGCGGGAACGCTGGGTCACGCCGGACGGGCGAACGATCCTGGCGCCGTTGCCTGACGGGGTCGCCGGCCATTTCGGCGCGGAACTCCGGCGCTTCGTGTTGATGCAATACCACCAGGGCCAAACGACACTGCCTCGGCTGCTGACGTTCCTGCGATCCCTGGGCGTGTCGATCTCGAAGCGGCAGTTGCAGCGTCTGTTGACGGACCGACGGGACGCGTTCGTCGGAGAAGCCCAGGCGGTACTGCGTGCCGGCCTGGAGACATCGCCGTTCGTTTCGGTGGACGATACCGGTGCGCGGCATGCCGGCAAGAACGGGTTTTGCACACAGATCGGCAACGATTGGTTTACCTGGTTCGCCACCCGATCCTCGAAGAGCCGGTTGAACTTTCTCGATCTGCTCCGCGCCGGTCATACTGATTACGTGCTGAACGAGGCGGCGTTCGGCTATCTGCGCGACCGCGGACTGTCCGGTCCCTTGATCGCCCGGCTGGCCGAGGCGGGTCAGACGCATTTCGCCGATCAGGCCGCGTGGCGGGCGCATCTGCGCCAGCTTGGCATCGTCGCGCCGGAAAAGCCCGATTTGGCGACCATCCAGAACACCGCGCAGATCGCCACCGAGGGTGCTTCGTGGGGCAGTATCCACGCGCATGGTTTCTTGCACGACGCGGTGCTGTTGAGTGACGACGCGGGACAGTTCGCGGTCGGCAGGCACGCGCTGTGCTGGGTTCATGCGGAACGGTTGGTGCATAAGTTGGACACGTTCAACGATCTCCAGCGCGCGGCACAAAAGCGGGCGCGGGACCTGATCTGGAACTTTTATGCCAGCCTCAAGGCCTACCGCCTGAACCCCGTCAGGCGCCGCGCCGGTGCGTTGCGGACGAGGTTCGATCGGATCTTCCGCCGCCGCACCGGCTTCGCCACCCTGGATCGCCTGCTGGCGCGGCTGCACGCCAACAAAGCGGCGTTGCTGATGGTGCTGGATCGGCCGGACATTCCGCTCCACACCAATGGTTCGGAAAACGATATCCGCTGCCATGTCACACGGCGGAAGATCAGCGCGGGGACCAGAAGCAGCGAGGGGCGTGATAGCCGCGACGCGCTCCTCGGGCTCGCCAAGACCTGCGACAAGCTCGGGGTCCCGTTCTGGGACTATCTGGGCAGCCGGCTCAAGGTCAAAGGTCATGCCGCCGTCGAGACACTCGATCACTACGTCAGGCGGCGAACCCGTTACGCCTGATCAAAGCGCCGGCCCGGACTTTTGCCCCTGTTACTCGGACAGGGCCTAAGCTCTTGTTTTGAACGGCAATTTTTCCGGCGTGCTGACG
>JANXTL010000109.1 GCA_025352375.1 Acetobacteraceae bacterium
CCGCGGCGGCGGAGGCCGGGCTGTCGCCCGTTGCCTCGCTACCGCGGTTCGTGTGGTGACGGGTTTGGAGCAGATCGCGGGAGCGCGTATGCGGGTAGTGTTTGAGGTCGCACGCGATCTCGGCGTTGGATCATGGTCTAAGCCTTTGTTCGCGAGGGTGATTGACGCCCGAGGTTGAAGTCAACCTCAGGCGATCGCGCTCTAAGCCTTTGTTTGAGAGGGTGATTCACGCCCGAGGTTGAAGTCAACCTCAGGCGATCACGCTCTAGTGCGACAGGAACACCGGCACCGTCATCTCGGCGATCAGCGTGCGCGTCACGCCGCCGAACACCATTTCGCGGGCACGGGAATGCCCGTAGCCGCCGGCGACGATCAGGTCGACGCCGAGATCGGCGGCGTAGGACAGTAACGCCTCCCCATCCGGGATATCGTTGGCCACGGTGTGCGAGGCTTCGGCCTTTACGCCGTGACGGGCCAAATGCAACGCGATGTCGGCTGCCGGCACATCGCCGTGCCCGGCGAGCCCCTGCCGCGGGTTTACAGCCAGGATGGTCACCTTTTTCGCTCGTTCCAGCAGCGGCAGCGCATCGTTGACGGCGCGCGCTGCCTCCCGGCTGGCGTTCCAGGCGACCAGCACATGCTCCCCGATTCCAATAAACGTGCCGGCGTATGGCACGATCAGGACCGGGCGGCCGCTTGACATCAGCGGCGTCACGACGGTCGCGTCCCGGTTGGTTTCGTCGCGCGAGTCATAAGGGTTGGGCTGCCCGACCACGGTCAGGTCGGCGTAACGCGCGTGCAGGGCGACGGTGGCGGGTACATGGCCCTCGACGAAGCGCCATTCTCCTTCCACGCCTTCCCGCTGGAGGAGGTCGCGGAACGCGGTTGCAAGACCCGTCGATGCCGTTGAGGCATCCGTGCGCATGCGCCGCACGATTTCCTCGGCGCCGTTCCCGCCGGCGAACGGGAGCGTCGCACCATAGAAGTATTCCGTATTCGGGATATCGGCGGCGTACAGCCCAGTCAGATGGGCGCCGTGCCGCCGGGCCAGCCCGACCGCCAGGTTCACGCGTGCTTCGGTCCTGTTGCCGTTGTCCACATGGACCAGGATGTCTTTCAGTGCCATGGCTGCCAGTCCTCCAATCCCACTTCTCCAATCCCACTTCTCCAATCAACGCACAATAGCCATTAGAGAGCGCCTAGCCGCCGCGCATTGATCTGGATCACGTCAGCGCGGCGGTGGTTGCGGTATCCGTTCGTTTGCGCAGGCTGGTCAGAAGATTGCGCAAATCCTGGATGCTGAAGGGCTTGCGCAACAGGCCGTCGAGCGGATTGGCTTCGGTATCGCCCTCTTCCACTTCGGCGTACCCGGTGACCAAAGCGATCGCGGCATCGATGCCCCGTTGGCGCAAAGCCGAGGCCACACGCAAGCCGTTCATGCCCGGCATCGCATAGTCCATCAGAATGATATCCGGCGCGCGCGGCAAGGTATCGATCGCTGCCAGGGCTTCTGCCCCGCCCGGCGCCTGCACCACGCCGCAGCCGAGGTCGCGCAGCATCTCGACCGTGACCTGTCGCACGGCGGCGTCGTCGTCCACGACCATCACCAGCAACTTCTTCCAATCGGGTGGTGCGGTGTCCTGAGCACGGCGCGGCTGATCGGCTTCGACGGCGCCCAGCGCGCGTGGCAGCAGCAGCGCGACTTCGGTGCCCTGGCCCTCGGCGCTATTCAGCAAGACGGTGCCACCCGACTGCCGCGCCATACCGTAGACCTGACTAAGGCCCAGGCCGGACCCGCCCGGTCCCTTGGTCGTGAAGAATGGATCGAATGCCTGTCGCCTGACCTCGGGTGTCATGCCGTGACCGGTATCGGCGATACTGACCCGCACGTAGGCGCCGGGTGGTGGATCGTCCGCCTGCTGGCCTTCGAACGCGAGGTTGGTGGTGCAGATTGTGAGTTGCCCGCCGTCGGGCATGGCGTCGCGTGCATTGAGGCACAGATTGAGCAACGCTGCTTCTACCTGGCTGGGGTCGACCATGGCCGCCCAAAGCTCGGGTGCGAGGTCGGCCACCACACGGACCCGGCGACCCAACGTGCTTGTTGCCAGCGACACCAGTTCCAACACAAGCCGGTTGAGGTCGGTTGGCCGCGTGCTCAGCCGCTGCCGGCGTGAGAACGCCAGCAGGCGCGACGTCAATTGCGCGCCGCGTTGCACCGCGCCGGTCGCGCGCTCGATCAACGCTGCCAACCGGTCGGCGTCGGCTGGCGGCAGTGTTGGGGCGACCTGGACTACGCGGTGTTGCATCAGCTCCAGATTGCCCAACACGGTCGCCAGCATATTGTTGAAATCATGCGCGATGCCCCCGGCGAGCTGGCCGACGGCTTGCAGCTTCTGCGCCTGATGCAAGGCGGCTTCGGTCTTCTCCCGTTCAGCGACCTCGACTTGCAGGCGATTGTTGATCTCCGACAGGGCGCGGGTCCGTTCCGCCACCAGCGATTCCAGAAGCTCGGCTTGCAAACGGCGCTCGAGGTCCCGGGCTTGCAGGCTGGATGCCATGGCATTGAACGACTGCGCGAGGGCATCGAATTCCGACCCGCGGCCGGTCATGGACGCGCGCACGTTCAGGTCGCCATCCTGCCAGTTTTGCGCGGTGCGCAGCAGCATCTCGGTCGGTTGGTAAATGAAGCGGTGCCCGGCGTGCCGGGCCAGGATCAGTGCGATCAATGCGAAACCGCCGGTGATCGACACATCCCAGGCGATAAACAGCGCGAAGCTGGCGAGGGGGGAGGGGACCGCGAGGGAGGCAAAGGCGGTCAGTCCCGCGGCGACTGGCGGGGCCGGCACGGCGGCGCTGAGCCATCCCTGACCCTGCGGATCCTGCACTGTTGTCTGCTCGATCCCGCTGGGACGCACGAACGGCCGGAGCGCCGCCGGCAAAGCCGATCCGATACTGATACCGGGACGCGGAATGACCTTGGCTTCCAAGCCGACAACCTTGCCGTCCCGGTCGGCAATGTACAAGGTTGCCCGGTTCGGCACCTCTAACCGCTGCGGCCGCATTTCCGCGATGTGTTCGCCGAGCCAGGCAAGATCCAAAGCCGCGATAACGATGTGTCCGTCCTCGGGTGCCGGCGATGGAGTCGCGATGGGCAAAAACGGGTGGTCCAGCCCCGGGACCGTCCCGATGGGACCGATCGAGCCTGTGTCCATGTTCTTGAGGTCGGGTAGCCAGGCCGGCTGTTGTTGCCAGACCGTGTCCAGCACGGCGCGGGAGCCGCAGATCAGTTTGCCCTCGTGGTCGACCACGGCGATGAACGACAGCGACGGGAGGTCGCGGTGCAGGCTGCTAAGCTGATCGCCGCAATCTGCATCGGGTACGACCGCAACGATCGACGATAGCCGAGCCGCGATCCACGACAGGCGCCGCACGCCGTCTACAACGCCGGCCATGTCGTTCATAACCAATTCGGCTTGGGACAGGACGGAGTCGCCCAGTCGCGCTTGCCGGTCGGAATGCTGCCGATACAGCGTGTAGAATTGTGCCACCAGGATTGGCACCAGGCAGCCGAGGATCAGCAGCAGGAGGCGGCTGGATAACTTCATCAAATCAGTCTCAGGACCCTATCCTGGTCACCGTAGCAACCGCGGCGAGGGATGGCTATGCGCCGCTATCCGCGTAATTCCGGGAAGTCTTCCTCCCGGAATTCGGCCGAATCCCGCGTTCCGGCTTTGGCGCGGGCTTCCTCGGTTTGCCGCAGTTCGACTCGGCGGATTTTTCCGGAGATGGTTTTTGGTAGATCGGTGAACTCCAACCGGCGCACCCGCTTATATGGGGCCAGCGCCTCCCGCAGGTGACGGAAGATCGACAGCGCGGTTTCGCGGTTCGGTTCGTTGCCGGCGGCGAGGGTGACGTAGGCCTTGGGTATCGCCATCCGCACCTTGTCCGGGGCCGGCACGACGGCGGCTTCGGCCACGGCGGGGTGCTCGATCAACGCGCTTTCCAGCTCGAACGGGCTGATCCGGTAGTCCGACGCTTTGAACACGTCGTCGGCGCGGCCCACATAGGTGAAGTATCCGTCGGCGTCCTTCGTTGCGACGTCGCCGGTGCGGTAGGCGCCTTGACCCAGCGGCATGAACGATCCGTCGTCGGCCTGATAGCCGCGCATCAACCCGGTTGGTGGCGGGTTCAGGTCGATCGAGACCTCCCCCTCCGCCACATCGGCGTCGTCGGCGTCGATCAGGCGGATGTGGAAGCCGGGCGATTCCTGGCCCATCGACCCGGGTTTCACCACCTGGCCGGGGTAGCAACCGATTTGCAACGTGGTTTCGGTCTGGCCATAGCCTTCGCGCGGGGTCAGGCCCCAGACGCCCTGGACGTGCTCGATGACTTCGGGGTTCAAGGGTTCGCCGGCCGACAGAACTTCCCGTAACGAGGTTTTCCAGGCTGCCATGTCTTCCTGTACGAACATGCGCCACACGGTTGGCGGGGCGCAGATCGTGGTGACCTTATTGTCCACGATCGCGTCGAGCATCGATTTGGCGTGGAAGCGGGGCTGGTTCAGGATGAAGATCGTTGCCCCCGCGTTCCACGGTGCGAAGAAGCAACTGTAGGCGTGCTTCGCCCAACCTGGGGACGAAATGTTCAAATGCATGTCGCCGGGACGCAGCCCGATCCAGTACATCGTGACCAGGTGCCCGACCGGGTAGCTTTGATGATTGTGTTCCACCAGCTTGGGGCGGGACGTGGTGCCGGAGGTGAAATAGAGCAGCATGGGGTCGGTGACCCGGGTCGGCGCGTCCGGCGTAAACGTCTCCGATCCCTTGTGCAGATCGGCGTAGCTGAGCCAGCCGGTCGGCGCGTCGCCCACCGCGATGCGGGTGACGCTTGGGTCCAGCCCGTCGAACTTGCCGGCATCGGCGGCGTTGGCGACGATGTGGCGGACACGGCCGCGACCGAAACGGTCTTTCAGGTCGTTGGTGTTCAGCAGCGTAGTGGCGGGAATAACCACCGCGCCAAGCTTCATCGCAGCCAGCATGGTTTCCCACAGCGGCACCACGTTGCCCAGCATCAGCAGGATACGCTCGCCGCGCTTGACGCCCAGCGCCCGCAGGCCGTTCGCCACCCGGTTCGACGCCGCCGACAATTCCGCGAACGTGCGTTCGGCCGCGTCGGCGCCTACGATCTTCAAGGCCAGCCGGTCGGCGGATTCACCCTTCGCCAGCTCGGCGTCGAACCAATCCAGCGCGTAGTTGAAGTGCTCCAGCGCCGGCCAGCGGAAGCCGGCATGCGCGGAATTGTAGTCCCCGGCATGGGCGAACAGGAAATCGCGTGCCTCCTTGAAGCTGTTCATCGCGTCATTTTCTCCAGCAGCCGGAACACGACCGAGAAATCCTTGGCCGCATCGCCGGCATCGGCTGTCTGCTGGTAAAGCGACTGCGCCAGTGCCGCCATCGGGGTCGCGACGCCTGTCGATTCTGCTGCCGCTTGGGACAACTTCACGTCCTTCAGCATCAGCGCCGTCATGAACCCTGGCGCATAATCGCGGTTGGCGGGCGATTGTGGGGTGGGTCCCGGCGCGGGGCAGTAATTCGAGAGCGCGAAGGAGTTCGACGTGGCGGTGGTGCAGATCTCGTGAAGCTTCTGCCAGTCCAGGCCTAGTTTCTTTGCCAGGATGAAGCCTTCCGCGACGCCGATCATGTTGATGGCCAGCATCATGTTGTTGCAGATCTTCACCGCCTGACCTGCCCCCGGCCCGCCGGCATGGAAAATGTTCTTGCCCATGGCCTGTAGGATGGGCAGCCCCTTGGCGAAGGCCGCCGTGTCGCCGCCCACCATGAAGGTCAGTGTGCCGTTGGCAGCACCCACCGTGCCGCCGGACACCGGGGCATCCAGCATGGTCATGCCCGCGTCCTCGGCCGCCGCGGTGACGACGCGCGCGCTTTCCACATCGATCGTCGAGCAATCGATCAGCAGGGGCTTTTCGCCCTTCACCACGTCGATCAGCCCGCCCTGGTGCAGCCACACCTGGCGCACATGCTCCCCGGCGGGGAGCATGGTAATCACGATTTCGGCGCCGTTCACCGCGTCGCTGGCGCTGGCGGCGACCGCACCGCCAGCCGCCTTCAACGCGTCCAATGACGCCGGGACGAGGTCATAGCCGGTGACCCGATGGCCCGCTTTGACCAGGTTGGCCGCCATTGGGCCGCCCATGTTGCCCAGTCCGATGAATCCGATAACAGCCATGGATCGCTCCCTTTTTTCGTGCGGGGATGAAGCACGAACCGGGGTGTTGAAACAAGGGCGATCCCTTATTGACGGACGGACGCCGAGCGCCTGAACTGCGCGCCGAGGCGGCTCCTTCGCAACCGTTTCGTCTGGGAGTTCCGATGTATCTGACCGATTGGTTCCTGGACCAAAAACTGTCCGACTGGCTGCAAGGACTGGGTTCGCTCGCGGCGGCGGGCGCCGCGGTGGGCATCGCGCTGCGTCAGGAGCGAAACGAGCATAAACGCGCCGATGCCGCGAGGGTGTTACGCCGTCAGGTGCTCGCCGCCGCCATCGCGCCAATTCTGCGCGATATGCGTACCGCCGCTCGGGTGCGTTCCGGCATGCTGCAATCCGTTGGACGCCCCGATGCCGGCGCCGACAAACCGCACATGGAGGAACTGCTGATCCCTTTGCCCGACATTTTCATCAGCACGATCGACCGGATCGACGTCTTCGGCGCCTATACCGCCGCCCAGGTCTATTCGCTGATGCACCGGGTCAACGACTACAACAAGCACGTGAAAGCCCAGCACGATTGGGACGTGCCTTACCGCACCTGGGGGGTCAACCTTCGTCCGAAGCTGGATGCGGTGGCCGAGACGCTGGATATCCTGATGCCCCGCCTGGATCACGAAGTGGATCGGTTGGACGAAGGGAAGTCCTGATCCCCGTCAGTACCCGTCCACCCAAACCAACCGCATCTTCTGCTGACCGACGAACTGGTCGAAGGCCACCTGATATTCCTCGGCCGTCATGCCGTGGCGCGCGACGAACGCGGGTGCCGCCGATTTTTCGAAGATCGCGGCGTAGCTGGCCTGACCGCCGATCTTGTGTCCGCTGACCAGCTTCAGATGGAAGCCCTGCTGACCCACGAGCGTATTGAATTGCTGTTGATAGTCAGCCGACGACATGCCGTGCTTGGCGACGAAGGCCGGGCACGGCCCTTTCTCCCAGATCGCGGCGTAGCGGTCCTGATTGCCCACCGCGTAGCCGCTGACCAGCGACAGGCAGAACCCCTGCTGCCCGACCAACTGATCGAACTGCTGCTGATACTCCGCCGAGGTCATACCGTGCTTCGCCACGAAGGCCGGGCCGGACGTTTTTACGAAGATGGCGGCGTAACGATCCTGGCCCGCGACTTCATACCCATCGACCAGTTTCAAGCGGAAGCCTTGCTGCCCCACCAATTGGTCGAATTGCTGCTGATACTCGGCCGAGGTCATACCATGGCGCGCCACGAAGGGCGGGCAGGTTTTCTTCTCCCAGATCGCGGCATAAAGCGCCTGGTTGCCGACGCCGTAGCCGCTGACATCGCTCAGGCAGTAGCCTTGCCCGACGAATTGGTTGAACTGCTGCTGATAATCGGCGGACGTCATGCCATGCCGGGCGACGAAGGGCGGGCCACCTTGCTGCACCCAGATGGCGGCGAAGCGGGAGCCGTTGTCCGTCACGTCGTCGTTCGCCAAGCGGGTGCGGCATTCCGCCAAATCCGGGTTGGAGCAGCAGCGCAGCACCTGCGCGAAGTTGTTATCGTACGTGGTATGCCAACTGGCGGCCGAACCGCCAAAGCCTGGCGGCATCATGAAGTCGCTGGGATGGGTGGCATTCGGCAGAGCGCCGGCATAGCGGGTCGGAAACGTTTTGCACGCCGTGTCGGCGGTCGGACCGCGGCCGAACCGGTGACAAGTGGTACACCCGTTGTTGTTGGGCTGGAAGATCTTCGAATATTGACCAAACAATCCCGCGAAATTGGAGTCGTATTTGCCCAGCGGGTCCCACTTCGAGAGGTCGGCCTTCTGCTCCACGAACGACGACCAGATGAACGGATCGGCCGCGTGGCAATTCGTGCAGGTGATGCCACTCGGGCCACCGGTGGTGTTGTCCAGCCAATAGGCCGCGGCCTGCGGAGTCGTATCCTGCGGGCTGGGAACGGTGGTGCCGTTCAGCGACGCCTCCAGCTTGCTTTGGAAGAAACAAGTACGCCCGGACGCCTTGTTGTGCTGGATCATCGCGATGTCGTCGAACCGCGTATCGTCCGGACCGGTGGAGGCGAAATATTTCCGACAGATCGCGACCGTCGTGGTGTTCGGATTGCCAGTGTTCAACATCAATAAGCGCGAGAACGGCACGCATTGGCTGCCGCCGCCCAGGCCGAGCTGCACGGGCTTGTCGCAATTGGGCACCAACCCGGTCTGGCTGACGCCGTTGACCGTGATGTCCAGCAGCGCGCCATCCATACAGTTGAACCCCGGTATCTTGCCCATATCGGCGGCGCACTGGGCGGCATAGGTCGCCCTATCAGGCGGCGCCGCTCGGGTGGGTGCGCCGTGAACCACGGCGAGCAAGGCGGCGAAACCAATCATGGAGCCGATGGTGAGGCGCATGGTACGCTCTCCTGTCACGGGCGGAAGGACCGCCGTTATTGGGCGACGAAGTGCCAGGTGGTCGAGTCGGTCAGGCTTCGATCACCGATCTTCAGGGTATATTCCAGATCGGCGGGGTGCAGATTGCCGCCGGCGATACGCGCCGAAGCCGTCGCGGGCGCGGCGAATTCCCGCGACGTTATGACCGAGAAACGGCGAGGCGACCCACCGACAGGCGGCGCCGGCATACAGCGCCCAATGTTGCGCGCGGTGGCCAGCGGAACCATCTTGCTTTCCGCAGGCCCCACCGTCACCGCGGCGGGGAGCGGAAGTCCGCACCGTTCGGCACCGTCGATGGCAGCGAATCTCAGGTTGGCCGAGGCAACCTGGACCGACAGCTTGGACATGTTACGCACCTCGACCGTCACGCTTCCGTCCGCGGCCACAAGCGGGGTGAAGGTCACCAGTCCCTGTTCGGCCCAAGCGGGGGCCGGTGCGAGCGAAAGGCAAAGCAGGAAGGCGGTGCATGCGCGCATCGGACAACTCCCATCGAGACGCCGGTTGAAACGAAAATCGGGATGCAACGACGTATGCGTCCATTATCACATCCGAATGGCGAATTGCCGATCGCTCACAAAAAATTGAACACCCCGCGCCGACGGGTTGAGGCCGCGCCCGCCAAGGGGTAACATTCTGGCCCTACAGCCGGGAGGAACCGAACATGCCCCACTACCCAATGCCGCCGTCCGATCTCGCCAGTCTTGGCTTTGCCGCCAAGCCGTTGGAACATCTTGATTCCCTGATCCGCGGCCACATCGCCGAGGGCCGCTACCCTGGTGCGCAGATTGCCCTTGCCCGGCACGGCAAACTGGCGCTGTTGCGCACCTACGGCCGCGCCAAGACGGAAGGCGGCGATGTCGAGGCGCGCGATGACAGCTTGTTCCTGCTGTTCAGCCAGACCAAGGTCTTGACCAGTTCGGCCGTCTGGACGCTGGTGGAGGAAGGCAAGCTGTCCTTCATGGACAAAGTATCCGACCACCTGCCGGAATTCGCCTGCCGTGGCAAAGCCGACATCACCCTGCAACAAGTTATGACCCATACCGGTGGTTTCCCCGGCAACAATGTGACCCAGGCCACCTGGGCCGACCACGCCAAGATGCGCGCCGAAGTCTGCGATTTCTCGCTGGATTGGACGCCGGGCTCCCGTTTGCAATACCACGGCCAGGCCGCGCATCTGGTGCAGGCGATGGTGATCGAGGCCGTCACCGGCCAGGACTTTCGAAATGTAATCCGCACGAAAGTGATTGAACCGCTGGGACTCGGTAACGACATTTTCGTCGGCGTGCCGAAAGATATGCAACACCGTTGTGCTGACACCTATGCCCCGGAACCGCGCGACAACTCCGCCGAGTTCCGTTCCGCCGGCCTACCGAGTGGCGGCGGTTTCGCCACTGCTCGGGGTATGGTCGCTTTCTACCAGATGCTTGGCTATGGCGGCACTTTGGGCGGCGTTCGGTTGTTCTCCCCCCGTTTGATTGCGTATGTGTCACGCAGCCATACCGGCGAAATGGGCGACCACCAGATGAACGGTATTCCCATGCACCGCGGCCTCGGCCCGCATGTGCGGGGGGAGAGCGACCGGATCCGTGGACTTGGCACGATCGGTGCGCCGGTGACGTTTGGGCACGGCGGCGTGGGATCGTCTTATTCCTGGGCCGATCCGAGCAGCGGGGTTTCGTTCACGTATTTGACGAATTTCGTGTCGCCGGACCCGTGGCACTCGGCGCGGTTGGACCGGGTGGCAAATTTGGTACACGCGGCGATCGATTGATTTCTTTGAACGTCATGGCAGGGCTTGTACCGGCCATGACGGAGTACCCTCCGCTGTTATCGCCGGCGCACCGTTACTCCGATGGCTTTCACGGAAATTGTCGGGGCTGTTGCACGAACGCGTCCAGGGGCCGGTCAGGAAGCCGTGGTAGAGCGCCGCGATCCCTGCGCCTTCGCCCACACGATGCGGGACGACTTCTGGCCCGCATGACCACCCACTGGAATACCGCCCCCGGTACCGGCACAATACCGGGCCGAGGACAAACACATGCATATCGAAACCGAAGCCACCCAGCAGCTCCAGCGCGCCGCCGTCGCCGCGCGGGCGGCCGCGCGCGTGCTGGCGCGTTCCAGCGAAGCGGCTCGCAACGGGGCGCTGGCCGCCATGGCGGCCGCTTTGCGCGACCACCAAACCGATATCCTGTCAGCCAATGAGGCCGACGTCGGTGCTTTCAACGGGACCAACGCGTTGCGCGACCGCCTGACCCTGAACCCGGCGCGCGTCGAAGCGATGGCCAAGGGGTTGGAGGACGTGGCGGCGTTGCCGGATCCGCTGGCACGCACCCTCGCGGACTGGACCCGGCCGAACGGTCTGCGGATCCAGCGCGTGGCATCGCCCATTGGGGTGATCGGCATGATCTACGAAAGCCGGCCCAACGTCGGCGCCGACGCATCGGCCCTGTGCCTCAAGTCCGGCAACGCGGTCATTCTCCGGGGCGGTTCGGACAGCGCCAACAGCGCCAAGGCCATCAACCTTGCCTTGCAGCAGGGACTGGATGCGTCCGGCCTGCCGCCAGCCTGCATTCAGGTTTCTCCCAATACGGACCGCGCCTTCGTGGCGGCGATGCTGGCCGGGGCGGGGTTGTTGGATTTGATTATTCCACGCGGCGGCACATCGCTGGTCGAACGGGTGCAGCGGGAGGCACGGGTGCCCGTCCTCGCCCATGCCGAGGGGCTTTGCCACACCTACGTGCATGAGGCGGCCGATCCGTCCATGGCGCGCGCCATCGTGGTCAATGCCAAAATGCGCCGCACCGGCATCTGCGGTGCGACCGAGACACTGCTGATCGACCGCTCCATTGCCGCCGCGCAACTGCCGGCGATCGTCGCCGATCTGCGCGCCCTGGGCTGCGATTTCCGGGCCGATGCGCAGGCCCGGATGGTGGTGCCGGGGCTGAAGCCGGCGAGCGAGGCGGATTTCGATACCGAATGGCTGGATGCCATTTTGTCGATTGCCGTCGTCGATGGGGTGGATCAGGCGCTGGCGCACATCGCCAGGCACGGCAGCGAGCACACCGACGCCATCGTGACCGAAGACCGCGATACCGCCGACCGCTTCCTGCGCGGTTCGGATGGGGCGGTAACTTTATGGAATGCGTCCACCCAGTTCTGCGACGGCGGCGAATTCGGCTTCGGCGCGGAAATCGGCATCGCCACCGGCCGCCTGCACGCGCGCGGGCCGGTGGGGTTGGAGCAACTAACGACCTACCGGTATCTTGTCACCGGCACCGGGCAGGTACGGCCCTGAGAAAATCGAACAAGTCTCCCTCCCCTCAACCCCCTCCCGCAAGGGGAGGGGGCGTTTTTAACCATCGGTCCTATGACCCGATCCCCCGTTTCGGCGACCGGCGCCGGATGCGCATTGGGTTGCTGGGTGGGTCGTTCAACCCGGCACATGACGGACATCGCCATGTCGCGGCCTTGGCCCTCAAACGGCTGCGCCTGGATCAGGTCTGGCTGCTTGTGTCGCCCGGCAATCCCTTGAAGCCGGCGGCGGGCATGGCGCCGCTGGACCGGCGTTTGGCCAGCGCACGGGCGATTGCCGACGGGCGCCGGACGCTCGCCACCGGCCTTGAGGCCGCGCTGCGCACACGATTTACCGTCGATACACTTCGGTTGCTGCTGCGACGCTTCCCGAACGTGCGGTTCGTGTGGGTCATGGGCGCCGATAATCTGGAACAACTGCCGCGCTGGCGGCGATGGACGGACATCGTGCGACGGTTGTCCTTTGCCGTGCTGCCTCGCCCCACGTATAACCACCGCGCACTCGCCGGTCAGGCCGCGCGGCGGTTGCGTCCCGTTCGCCGCATGGCGCGGGAGGCCCCGCTGTTGCCTGGTTTGGCACCAGGGTGGGTGTTCCTGCCGGCACCGCAGAACGCCCTGTCCGCGACCGCATTACGAGCCACCCGAGAAGGATCGGTATCATAGCCAGCACACCGAAAGCCCCGTCATCCTCGCCCGCCAGGCATAAGCCGGCGACGCGCAAACGGGCGATTAAACCGAGTGCGGTGCCCGCGCTGGGTACGCCGCGCAAGAAAACCATCGCGGCTGGGCCGGTCGAGGACGACGCCGTCGTGGCCAAGCCGAAGCGCGCGCCCCGCAAACCGAAGGTGAAGCTGCCGACGTCCGAACTGGACCGGCTGCAGAAAATAATCGTTGCCAGCCTGGAAGACGATAAGGCCGAGGACGTGATTGCCCTGGACCTGTCCGGCAAGGCGATGTTCTGCGACCGGATGGTCATCGCCTCCGGCCTGGCCGACCGTCAGATCGCCGCCATGGCGCAGCATCTGGCGGAAAAGCTGCACGCCGAGGGCATGAAGCGCGTCCCGATCGAGGGCGCCAACGGATCGGACTGGGTCCTGATCGACGCCGGCGACATCGTCATCCACCTGTTCAAACCCGAGGCGCGCGCGATGTATGGGTTGGAGCGGATGTGGGGGAAGGATCTGGACGAGGCGGTTTGAGATGGGCGCGGCGGGAGAACGAGCGTGAGCGACAAGCTGCCTGTGGGCTTCAAACCGCGAATGCTGTCCTTTGACGTTTATGGCACGTTGGTGAACACCCCACCCACCAATTTCCGCGTGTTCGGCGCGATCCTCGCCGACGCGGGGCGAACGGATGTGGACCCCGAGGCGTTCAATGCGTTCTGGGAACACCGGAACATCGTGCACTACCGCGACCCGTACCGGAGTTACAAGGAGATCTGCCGGATTTCGTTGATGGAGGCGTATGAGAGGTTCGGCGTGACGACCGGCCGGGTCGAGGCGATCGAGCGGTTCTTTGAGTGCTTTGCCTCAATGGAACTTTATCCGGACGTGCTGCCGACGCTTGAAATTCTCGCGCGGAACCACCAACTCGCGGTGGTGTCCAACATCGACGACGATCTGTTGAGCGAGACGCCGCTGGGGCGGGCGTTCGATCTTGTTTGCACCGCCGAGAGGGCAGGGGGCTACAAGCCGGATGGGACGTTGTTTCGGTATTTGCTGACGAGCTCGGGGTTGGGTGCCGGGGAGATTCTGCACTCGGGGCAGTCGCAGTTTACCGATATGGTGGGTGGGAAGCTGCTTGGGCTGACGGTGGCTTGGATCAATCGGCGTGGGATTGCGCTGAGCCCGGATGTTCCCGCGCCGGATGTGATCTTGCGCGGGATTGCGGGATTGCCGCGGCTGCTCGGTTGATTCCTATCGGCAATTGAAGCTCCGGCCTCGGGCCACCCATCGCCACGGCTTACCCATCGCCACGGCTTACCCGTCGCCTTCCGCGGCAAATGCGTCCCGCGCGCCGTGGCGATTATGGACGATGGTTACGAGCTTGTCGGGTTCGTCAATCGCGGAGATAACGCGGTAGACGTTGCGTCTGCGGCCATAGAGCAAATGCCGCAACGTCGCGTCCTCGGCGATGGTAGGATTGCGGGTTTGAAATTACGGAACCGACCCTGGCCGATCGAGCGTATTCGGAAACATCGTCGGCCTCTCACCATCAAACCACCGCCTCCGCCTCCATCGCCACCCCGCCAGCCGCATTCCGCGCCCACAACGCCACCGACCCATCCGC
>JANXTL010000200.1 GCA_025352375.1 Acetobacteraceae bacterium
TTGAGCTGATGCACATGATCCGCAAGGGGCAGATGCTGTTGACGGGCGAATTGTGTCCGGCACGTCAGTTCTATTCACTGGCGGAATAAACCGATCGGGCTTCTTGGGCTCCGCTCATGCACTGAAGAAATTTGCGACAGAGCCGCCCACCCTCGTCAAGCCGGGGGTCGGCCGTGACGAGGGAGGCTGTGGCGAAGGTCAGGGATTAGGTTGGGTCGAAATTACATCAACCGCACCTTAACGTAGCTTCCGGGTGCATCTTCCAGCACCGTCAGCTTGCCATCGCCGGGTTTGCGGGCCGCGATCTGCGCTTTGCCATGGGCCAGAATCCAGCGGTGCCAATCCGGCCACCAGGAACCCGCGAGTTCCGTCGCGCCGGCCAGCCAGGCGTCTGGATCCGCGGGCAGCGCTTCGTTGATCCAGTGGTTGTATTTGCCACCCTCCGGCGGGTTCACCACGCCGGCGATATGGCCGGATGCGGCCAGCACGAACCGCTGTTTGCCGCCCAGCAACTGGGTGCCGCGATAGGTGGATTTCCAGGGCGCGATGTGGTCTTCGCGAGTGGACAGGAAATAGGCCGGGGTCTTCACCTTGCCCAGGTCGATCGGCACGCCTGACAGTGTGATCCCGCCGGGCTCCTTCAGCAAATTGGCCTGATACATGTTCCGCAGGTAGAAACTGTGCATTTTCGCCGGCATGCGCGTCGAGTCCGCATTCCAATAAAGCAGGTCGAACGGGAACGGGTCGTTGCCCAACAGATAATTGTTCACCACGAACGACCAGATGAGGTCGTTGGCGCGTAGCATGTTGAACGTCGCGGACATCTCACTGCCGTCGAGGTAGCCTCGCTTGTTCATTTTCTCCTCGAGCGCGCTCAGTTGCTCCTCATCGATGAACACGCCCAATTCGCCGGCTTCGGCGAAATCCATCATGGTGACGAAGAATGTCGCGGTCTTGATGCGGTCGTCGCCCTTTTCCGCCATGTAGGCGAGGGTGGAGGCCAACAATGTCCCACCCAGGCAATAGCCGATGGCGTTGACCTCCTTTTCGCCGGTCGCGGCCTCGATCGCGTCGAGCGCGGCGAGGTAGCCTTGGTGCATGTAGTCTTCGAAATTCTTTTCCGCGAGTTTCTCGTCTGGATTGACCCAGGAGATCACGAACACCGTGTGCCCCTGCGACGTGGCCCAACGGACGAAGCTGTTTCGCGGACGCAGATCAAGGATGTAGAATTTATTGATCCATGGCGGGCCGATCAGCAACGGCCGCTTCAGCACCTTTTCGGTGGTCGGATCGTATTGGATCAGCTGCATCAGGTCGTTCTGAAACACGACCTTCCCAGGAGATACACCAATATTTCCGCCGACCGAGAATGCCTCGGTATCGGTCATTTTGATTTTCAGTTGGCCTTTGCCGCGCTCCAGGTCGCCCAGCAAATTGTTCAGGCCCTTCAGCAGGTTTTCACCGCCGGTTTCGGCGGTTTTGCGCAGCACTTCGGGATTGGTCATCACGAAGTTGGTGGGGCTCATCGCGTCGATGAACTGGCGGGTGTAAAAATCGACTTTTTGCGCGGTTTTGGGGTCCAACCCTTCCACCTCGCTGACGGTGGATTGAACGTAGCGAGCGGACAACAGGTACGACTGCTTGATAAAGTCGAAAACCTCATTCTGCTTCCAGGCTTCGTCCTTGAAACGGCGGTCGGCGCCGGATGCGTCGGCGGCCTGCGGGGCTGCGATGCCCATCATGCGGCGCGTGGTGTTCTGCCACAGGGTCATGGTGTCCTGCCAAAACCCGATCTGGGCTTTCAGCAGCGCCGCCGGGTCGGCCATCAGCTTGGTCGTCATTTCCATGAAGGCGCGCCCGATGCTCATGGTATCGGCCGAACTGTCGGCGGTTTCGCCTGCTGCCTGGCGCTTGAGCCAATCGCCGACGAGGCGCTGCGACCGCTCCGCGACATCGGCCATCGTGCGGCTCATGACCTCGGGGTCTGGCAACTTGAACGCGGGCACGGCGGCGGTCGGGGTCGGCTTTTCGGTATTGGCCATGCGGCTATCCTTTGCGTCGGCCGACCCAGCGGCTACACAGGCCGCGCAGAGCGTGGAGCGGATCCGACAAATGACGATCAGTGGAAGACGGGCAGCGGAAGACGGTCCGAACCTAGGGCCTCGGGAATGACGGTTCAAGGCCGCACTGGGCGCGGCTGGTGCGCGCCCATAGTGCCAGCGACATTCGCCTTGTTGATGGCAGGGTGTTCGACGCTGGAGGACCTCAACCCCATCAACATCTATCATCGGATCGAGGGCGGGAGGATCGCCGAACCGCGGCAGCCGCCGCCCGGTTCCGACGCGACCGATCCCAACCTGGCCAGCGTGCCACCCAAACCGGTACCGCCGGACCGCGACGCGATGCGCCGCCTGACCCAGGGTTTGGTCGCCGACCGGGAGAACGCACGCTACAGCAACGCCGCCGCGCCGTTGCCGGATCCGTCGTCCCCGACCGCGTCCCCGTCTTTGTTCGGAGCGGGCACGCTGCCGCCGCCGGTTAAACCGCCGCCGGCCGCGGCGGCCAGCGCATCGCTGACGGCCGCGACAGCACCGCCCGCGCAGCCGGACCAACCGGCCGCCGTGCCAACCGCCGCCCCACGCAAGCCGGTCGATGGCGCCCAGTTGGCCGCGCCCGTGGCGCCGCAAGCCGAGGCCGAAATGCCCGCGATGCCGGCGGAACCGCCGCCCCGTCCCGCGGCCGCGCCCGTGGCGGCCCCAGCACCGCCGGCTGTCGTAACCCCGCTCGCTGCCGCGCCGGCGCCGGCCGGGTCGACCGGCGATCCCGTGTCGTTCGATCCTGGCTCGTCAAGCCTGTCCCCCGCTGAAACCCAGGCGTTGAAGAGATTTGCGTTGCAGCGAAAGGGCGCGGCGATCGCCGTTACCGGCTACGGTGACGCGGTGGCCAGCGATCCCCAGGCGCAAGCGTCGGCCCTTAGCCTTGCCATCGCTCGGGCCAGGGCCGTATCCGCTGCGTTGCAGGCTGCCGGCGTCCCCGCCAAAGCCATCCAGGTCGGTGGCGAAGCGGCCGGTCGCGGCGCATTCGTTCGCCTGCTAAAGTAGCTTTCCCGCAAGCCCCGAAAGGCCCGTTATGAGTTCCGAATCCGCCGGTGAGTTTCACCGAATCCGCCGCCTGCCACCCTACGTCTTCGCCGAAGTGAACTCGGCCAAGGCGCGGGCGCGGGCCGCCGGGGAGGATATTATCGACCTCGGGATGGGCAATCCGGACAGCCCTACCCCGCCGCATATCGTGGCCGCGATGGTCAAGGCGGTGCAGGACCCGAAGACGCACCGCTATTCGTCCAGCCAGGGCATCCCTGGGCTGCGCAAGGCGCTGGCGGGCTACTACGAGCGCCGCTTCGGCGTGTCGCTGGACCCGGACAAGGAGGTCATCGCGACCCTCGGGTCGAAGGAAGGTCTCGCTAATTTGGCCTCGGCGATCACCAGCCCTGGCGATACGATTCTGGTGCCCAACCCGTCGTATCCGATCCACCAGTTCGGCTTCATCATCGCCGGCGCGGGCGTGCGCAGCGTGCCGGCCACCCCGGATGAGAATATGCTGCGGGCGCTGGATCAAGCGGTGCGGCACTCCGTGCCCAAGCCCACCGCGCTGATTGTCAACTTCCCGTCCAACCCGACCGCGTATCTGGCGGATTTGGATTTCTACCGGGAGATCGTGGCCTTCGCCAAAAAGCACGAGATCTGGGTGATGTCGGATCTGGCCTACGCCGAGATCTATTTCGGCGACAAGAAGCCGCCGTCGATCCTGCAGGTGCCTGGCGCCAAGGACATCGCGGTGGAGTTCACGTCGATGTCGAAAACCTACTCCATGCCCGGCTGGCGCATGGGGTTCGCGGCCGGAAATTCGCGGCTTATCAATGCGTTGACGCGGATGAAGTCGTATTTGGACTATGGTGCCTTCACCCCCATTCAGGTCGCTGCCACCGCCGCGCTGAACGGGCCGCAGGACTGCGTGGAGGAAATGCGTACCCTGTACCGCGACCGCCGCGATGTGCTGATCAAGGGCCTGGTGTCCGCCGGGTGGGATATGCCGAGCCCGGAGGGGTCGATGTTCGCGTGGGCGCCGATCCCGCCGGCTTATGCGTCGCTGGGCAGCGTCGAGTTTTCCAAATTGCTGCTGGCACGCGCGAAGGTCGCGGTGGCGCCGGGCCTGGGATTCGGCGAATACGGCGACGGGTTCGTGCGCATCGCGCTGGTGGAGAACACCCACCGGCTGCGCCAGGCCGTTCGCAACATCCGCGGGTTCTTGCAAGCCGGGTCCAACGTTGCCGATCCGGTTGTTTCGGAAGCCGCCGCGGAATGAACCTTACCGACAGCACCCAGGCAAACCATCGTCATGCCGGCGCATGCCGGCACAAACGACTTTCAGCTTTCCCGTCTTGTGACCCCGTGGGTCCCGGCATGCGCCGGGATGACGGTGGGGTATTGCTCGGTTGTGGGATCGAAGGACCGCATCAATGACCCGTCCCCTTTCTGTTGGCGTCGCCGGCCTTGGCACTGTCGGGGCCGGGGTCCTGAAAGTGCTGCGTGAGAACGCCGACCTGATCGCCGCCCGCGCCGGGCGTCCCATCGTCGTGACCGCGGTATCGGCCCGCGACCGGTCCAGGGATCGCGGCGTGCCCGTGACGGGCCTGCGCTGGTACGACGATCCGGTCGGGCTGGCGGGGGATTCCGGAGTCGACGTGGTGGTGGAAGCCATTGGCGGATCGGAAGGTCCGGCTCGCGCTTTGGCCAACGCCACCATCGCCGCCGGTAAGCCCCTGGTCACGGCCAATAAGGCGCTGCTCGCGGTGCATGGCGCCGAGCTGGCCGCCGCTGCCGAGGAAAAGGACATTTCGCTTGGGTTCGAGGCCGCAGTCGCTGGCGGCATCCCCGCCATCAAGGCGCTGCGCGAGGGTCTCGCCGCCAACCGCATTTCTCGGGTTGCCGGCATCCTGAACGGCACCTGTAACTATATTTTGACCCAGATGCGCGAGCATGGGCGGGAATTCGCCGACGTGTTGGCCGATGCCCAGAAACTTGGGTATGCCGAGACCGACCCGTCCTTCGACGTGGACGGTATCGACGCGGCGCACAAGCTGGCGATCCTCGCGGCGCTGGCGTTCGGCCGGCCGGTGGAATTCGACTCCGTGTATGTGGAGGGGATCCGGCGCGTATCCGCCTTGGACATCGGGTTCGCCGGGGAGTTGGGCTACCGCATCAAGCTGCTCGGCATCGCGCGGCAAACCGAGCACGGGATCGAAAGCCGTGTTCATCCGTGCATGGTGCCGGCGGCGGCGCCGATCGCGCGGGTCGATGGCGTATTCAACGCCGTGGTGGCCGAGGGCAACTTCGTCGGCCGCGTTATGTTTGAAGGGCGCGGGGCAGGGGAGGGGCCGACGGCGTCCGCCGTGTGCGCCGACCTGATCGATCTGGCGCGCGGGCGGTTGACCCCGGTTTGGGGGGCGTCCGGGTCGGCACTGTCTTCCGCGCCGTCCGTGCCCATGAGCGCCCATGTTGGTGCTTACTACTTGCGGCTGATGGTCGTGGACCGGCCGGGGGTGATCGCCGACGTGACGGCGATCTTGCGGGATGAGGGGATCTCGCTGGAGTCGATGCTGCAACGCGGCCGCAGCCCTGGCGAGGCAGTGCCGGTGGTGTTGGTGACGCATGAGACTCAGGAGAGCGCGATGTCCAAGGCATTGGCGCGGATCGAGGCTTTGAATACGGTTATGGAGAAGCCGGCGCTGATACGGATTGAGGCGGGATAGGGGAAGCGCCGGATGCTGCCTCGGGGTGACACTGCACTGGGCGTGCGGTAGGTCCGCGCAAATCCCTGGGATGGTGCCTCTCGCCGATGGAAGCCAGCAACCGCACGATCGCCGCCGCGCCGAGCCTGTCCGAGTTGGCCGAACGTCTTTATGCGCCGGGTGAGTTCACGCGCAAAGCGTCCTCCTATCTCGCGGAATACGAGCGGATTTTCGCCGGACGGCGCCACGAAAAGCTGCGGATCCTGGAGCTTGGGGTATCCTCCGGCGCGTCGATGATGCTTTGGCGGGATTATCTGCCGCACGCGACTATCGTGGGCCTGGATATCGACCCGATGCCGGACGTGCTGGCCGGGCTGGACCGGATCCATATCCTGCGTGCCAGTCAGGACGACATCGCGGCGCTGGACCAGGCGATGGCGCTCGCCGGCGGGCCGTTCGACGTGATCGTCGACGATGCCTCCCATCTGGGGTACCTGACCAAGCGGTCGTTCCTTCATTTGTTCCCGCATTGCCTCAAGCCCGGCGGGACTTACGTCATCGAGGATTTCGGCACCGGTTTCATGCCCGAATATCCCGACGGCCAGGAGTACCGGGACCCGCCGTGGAACGACGCCGAACCCGATGCGACGGTGTTCGCCAGCCACCAGCACGGGATGGTTGGCGTGGTGAAGCAATTGGCTGATCCCATGATGCAGCAACTCATCACCGGCCAACGATCTTTTTTGGCGATCGAGCGCCTGACAATCCTCGCCAATCTGGCCATCGTGCAAAAATCCATGGAGCCGGCGGGACCCATGCCACCAGCCCTGGTTCGGCCGCCACCGCGGGTCGAGGCAATCGAACGGGAATTGCGCCTGCTGACCAGGCGCGTCGCGGAGCAGGAGGAAGCAGTGGCAGCCGAAATCGCCTTGCTCCACGACCGCGTGGCGGAGCTGGAGGTGGTGTTGGGCAATGTCGTGGCGCCGCTGCAACCCTTTCGGAGGATTTGGCGGGGGCTGACGGGCAAGTCCGCGTGACTCGCGGTTCGGCCTGCGCTACCTGACTGCGTTCGATCACAAACCCGGGACCTCGACGACAGATCATGGCCAGCAGCAACGACATCCGCGCCACCTTCCTCGACTATTTTGCTCGGAATGGGCACCAGCCGGTGGAATCCTCCCCCCTGGTGCCGCGCAACGACCCGACGCTGATGTTCGCGAACTCGGGCATGGTGCAGTTCAAGAACGTCTTTACCGGGCAGGAAAAGCGGGCCTACACACGGGCGACCACGGCGCAGAAATGCGTGCGGGCCGGGGGCAAGCACAACGACCTGGACAACGTGGGCTACACCGCCCGGCACCATACGTTCTTCGAAATGCTGGGAAATTTCAGTTTCGGGGATTACTTTAAGGACCAGGCGATCCCCTACGCGTGGGAGCTGCTGACCCGCGATTTCAGCCTTGATAAGTCCCGCCTGCTGGTCACCGTCTATTCGGAAGACGAGGAAGCGCCGGCCATCTGGAAGAAGGTCGCCGGCCTGCCGGACAGCCGGATCATCCGCATCCCCACCAGCGACAATTTCTGGCGCATGGGCGACACCGGCCCCTGCGGGCCATGTTCGGAAATCTTCTACGACCACGGCGATCACATCCCCGGCGGCCCCCCGGGCTCCCCGGACGAAGACGGGGACCGGTTCATCGAGATCTGGAATCTCGTGTTCATGCAGTTCGAGGAAGGCCCTCCCGGCACCCGCGTGCCCCTGCCGCGCCCGTCCATCGACACCGGAATGGGGCTGGAGCGCATCGCCGCCGTCCTGCAAGGCAAGCACGACAACTACGACACCGACACCCTGCGCGCTCTTATTCTCGCTAGCGCCGAGGCCACCGGGCAGGACCCCGACGGACCCTTCCGTACATCGCACCGCGTGGTGGCCGATCACCTCCGCAGCTGCGCGTTCCTGATGGCCGACGGGGTGCTGCCGTCGAATGAGGGCCGGGGCTACGTCCTGCGCCGCATCATGCGCCGCGCCATGCGGCATGCGTCGCAGATGGGGGCGCGCGATCCGATCATGTACCGGTTGGTGCCGGCCCTGGTCCGCCAGATGGGTGCCGCATACCCGGAATTGGGCCGCGCCGAGGACCTGATCGTCGAGACCCTGAAGCTGGAGGAAACCCGGTTCAAGCAGTTGCTCGACCGCGGCCTGCATTTGCTGGCCGAGGAAACCGGCAAGCTCGCCGATGGCCAGCCGCTGCCGGGGCCGGTCGCTTTCCGGCTCTACGACACCTACGGCTTCCCGCTCGACCTGACGCAGGACGCATTGCGCGAGAAAGGCCGCACCGTCGACCTCGAAGGGTTCGAAGCCGCGATGGCCGAACAGCGGACCCGCGCCCGTGCTGCCTGGGCTGGATCGGGCGAAGCGGCCACCGAACGCGTGTGGTTCGAGATCAAGGAGGCTACCGGCGCGTCCGAGTTCCTGGGCTATTCCACCGAAAGCGCCGAGGCTTCCATCCTGGCGATCGTCGCCGGCGGCGCCTCGGTCCAGACGGCCGAGGCTGGGACGGACGTCGCAGTGATTTTGAACCAGACGCCCTTCTATGGCGAAAGCGGCGGCCAGGTGGGCGATATCGGCGTCATCGCCAACGCCGACGGCCTGCGGATCGTCATTACCGACACCCAGAAGAAGCTCGGCGACCTGTTCGTGCATCTCGGCCGCGTGGAAGCCGGTTCGGCGACGGTCGGGTCGGCGGTCGTTGCGGCCGTGGACCACGCGCGGCGCACCGCGATCCGGGCGCATCACTCGGCCACGCATCTGCTGCATGAGGCACTCCGGAGAAAACTCGGCACCCACGTGCAGCAGAAGGGTTCGCTGAATGCCCCCGACCGGCTGCGCTTCGATGTGTCGCAGCCCCGGCCGATCACAGCCGACGAATTATCCTGGGTGGAAACCCAGGTGAACGCCCGCATCCGCGAGAATAGCGAGGTTACCACCCGCCTGATGACGCCCGATGCCGCCGTGGAACTGGGTGCCATGGCGCTGTTCGGGGAGAAATACGGGGAGGAAGTGCGCGTCGTCGGCATGGGTGCCTCAGATGACGAAAAAGCCAACTGGTCGGTGGAACTCTGCGGCGGCACGCATGTGCGCCGCACCGGGGATATCGGCTACTTCCGGATTGTCGCCGAAAGCGCCGTTGCGGCCGGTGTGCGCCGGATCGAGGCGGTCACCGGAGCCTCCGCCGAATCGATGGTGATGGAGCGGGAAGGCCGGCTCAACGACGTCGCCGCGGTCCTGCGCGCCTCCCCCGCCGAACTGAGCGACCGGGTCACGGCCCTGATGGAAGACCGGCGCAAGCTGGAACGCCAGGTGGGGGAGCTGCAGAAGAAGCTCGCGACCGGTGGGACGGCGGCGGCGGTGGAAGACATCGGCGGCGTCAAACTATCCGCCCGCAACATGGCCGAGGTCTCACCGCGCGACCTCAAAGGCCTCGCCGAGGCGATCGGCAAGCAGATGGGCTCGGGCGTGGTTGCGCTGGTGTCCACGGCCGAAGGCAAGGCCAGCATCGTGGTCGGCGTGTCCGCCGATCTGGTGGGGCGGTTCAACGCCGTGGATCTGGTGCGCGTGGCGTCGGTGGCCGTTGGCGGCAAAGGTGGCGGCGGCCGGCCGGACATAGCACAAGGCGGCGGCCCGGACGCGGCCAAAGCCGAGGATGCGCTGGCGGCGGTGAGGGGGGCTTTAGGTTAGCCTCGCCGTCGATATCGGTTGCGTCCCGCACCCAACCGCGCGACCCTCACTCCAACGAAAAAACACCCCAGGGAGTGAGACCACACCATGCGCCGCCGTACCCTCCTGCAAGCCGCTGCCGCGTCCGCTATCCCCACCCGCTTCGCCATCGCCCAGCCGATGCGCGACAAGACGCTGCGTTTCGTGCCGCAGGCCAATCTCAGCCTGCTGGACCCGATCTTTACCACCGCGCAGCCCACGGTGAACCACGGCTGGGCGATCTACGACCTGCTGTTCGGGATCGACGCCAAGCTGGAACCCAAACCGCAGATGGCCGACGGCTACACCTTGTCCGACGACGGCCGCACCTACACCATCAAGCTGCGCGACGGCCTGAAATTCCATAACGGCGAACCCGTCCGAGCGCAGGATTGTGGGCCGAGCCTGGCGCGTTGGGCGGCGCGGGAGACGATCGGGCAGACGGTGTGGCAATATGTGGACGAATACAAAGCCACCGACGACAAGACGCTTGTCATTAAACTGAAACGGCCCATCGGCATCTTCATCGATGCCATTGCCCGCGGCGGTGCCTCGGTGGCGTTCATGATGCCGGAGCATATGGCGAAAACCGATCCGTTCAAGCAGATATCGGAACATATCGGCTCCGGCCCGTACAAATTTCTGCCGAAGGAATTCATCGCCGGTGCGGCCGTCGCCTATGAGCGGTACAAAGAATACGTGCCGCGCCAGGAACCGGCCGCGTGGTCGTCCGGCGGTAAGGTCGCGCATTTTGAGCGCATCGAATGGAAAATCATCCCCGACACCGCCACCGCCGCCGCCGCGCTGCAATCGGGCGAGATCGACTGGTACGAACATTGCCAAGCCGATCTGCTGCCGATTCTGCGGAAAAATCCCGATATTGCTTTCGGCAAGGCCAATCCAACGGGTTTCAACGGTGTAATGCGGTTCAACCATCTGCATGCGCCGTTCAATAACGTGAAGGTGCGCAAAGCCGTGATGATGGCAGTGAAGCAGGAAGACTATATGGCAGCAGTGACTGGCGGGGATAAATCGCTGTACACGATCTGCAATTCCATGTTCCCCTGCGGCAGCCGTTACGACCGCAATCTGGGTACCGCCGCTATGCCCGGCGACATGGAGAAAGCCAAAAAAGCGTTGGCTGAATCAGGCTACAACGGCGAGAAAACGGTGTTGCTGAACCCCACCGACCTTGTGACGGTCGGGCCAATGGGCGACCTGACTTACGACCTCATGAAGCGTATGGGCATGAACGTCGAAATGGTCGCCACCGACTGGGGGACCGTCGCGCAACGCCGCAGCAACCGGGACACTGTCGATAAAGGTGGCTGGTCGGTGCACCACACCTGGGGTCCGTCCACGATCCGGCAAACCCCTGTCGAACACAGCCAAATTCGCGGCCAGGGTCCCAAGGGCTGGTTCGGCTGGTACGACGATGCGGAGATGGAGCGCCTGACCCGCGAATTCGTCGAAGCACCCACGCAACCCGAACGCGACGCCGTCGCCGACACCATCCAGCGCCGCGCGTTCGACATGGTGCCGTCGGTGCCGCTCGGCACCTTCATGATCCCGACGGCCTATCGTCGCAGTTTGACCGGTCTGATCGAGGCGACGGGGCCGTATATGTGGAATATCAGGCGGGTTTGACGGTGTGGGGTGGTCAGTGATTATTCCGGCTCTCGCCTTTCGTCTCGATCACGTTCAGATACAGCGTCGCCGGTTCCAAACACGCCCCGGTGCCCATCTGCCCGACCATCGACCGGTAAATCTCCTCCCAAGGCGTCTTGCTCGGAATGATATCCGGCACCCACGCCGCCCGCCGAGCGGCGAGTTCGCCCTCGGGCAGCACGACGTCGACTTTGCGGGTATTTAAATCGATCCGGATGGTGTCCCCCGTGCGAAGCAACGCCAGCCCGCCGCCGATCGCCGCTTCGGGCGAAATGTTCAGGATCGAGGGCGACCCGGAGGTCCCGGACTGCCGCCCATCCCCCATCGTCGGCAACGTCATCACGCCCTTTTTCATTAGGTACGCGGGGGGCTGCATGTTCACGACCTCGGCGCTGCCGGGGTAGCCGACCGGGCCGCAGTTGCGGATGATCAGGACCGATTGTTCCTGGATGTCCAACGATGGGTCTTCGATCCGATCATGGTAATCCTCCGGCCCTTCGAACACGATGGCGCGGCCCTCGAAGATGTTGGGGCGGTCGGGATTCGAAAGAAAGCGCTGGCGAAAATCCTGGTCGATAACGCTGATTTTCATCACCGCGCTGTCGAATAAATTGCCGGACATGACGACGTAGCCGGCGGCTTCCTTCATCGGTTTATCATAGGAACGGATCACCTCCCGGTCACCGTCGGCGACGCCCTCCAGGTTTTCCGCAATCGTGCGCCCGGTCACGGTCATGGCATCCGCGTTCAACTTGCCGGCGCCCAACAGCTCCTTCATGACCGCTGGTACGCCGCCGGCCCGGTGGAATTTTTCGCCCAGGAACCGCCCGGCCGGCTGCACGTCGCACAGCAGCGGAACGGACGGGCCGAGAAGCTGCCAATCGTCCAGCGAGTGGTCCACGCCCATGTGGCGCGCGATCGCGACCATGTGGATCGGACAGTTGGATGAGGCGCCGAGCGCGGCCGCCGCGACCACCGCGTTCTCGAACGCCGCCTTGGTCATGATGTCGGACGGGCGGAGATTTTCACGAACCATCCCGACGATCCGCTTGCCGGTTTCGAACGCCATCCAGCCGCGTTCCCGATACGGCGCCGGAATGGCGGAGCAGCCGGGCAGGGACATGCCCAGCGCCTCGGCCAAGCCGTTCATCGACGACGCCGTGCCCATGGTGTTGCAATGCCCGACGCTCGGCGCGGACGAGGACACCATTTGCATGAACTCGTCGTAGCCGATTTTGCCCTCAGCGAAGAGTTTGCGGCCCTCCCACACGATGGTGCCGGAGCCTGACAGCCGCCCCTGCCACCAGCCGTCGAGCATCGGCCCGCCGGACAGCACGATGGATGGAATATTCACCGTTGCGGCGCCCATCAACATCGCCGGTGTGGTCTTGTCGCAGCCGGTGGTCAGCACCACCCCGTCCAGCGGGTAGCCGTGCAGGATTTCCACCAGCGACAGGTAAGCAAGATTACGGTCCAGAGCCGCGGTCGGCCGCTTACCGGTTTCCTGGATGGGGTGAACCGGAAACTCCAGCGGCACGCCCCCGGCGTCGCGGATGCCGTCGCGTATGCGGGAGGCGAGTTCGATATGGTGCCGATTGCAGGGCGAAAGGTCCGACCCGGTCTGCGCGATCCCAATAATTGGCTTGCCGCCGCGGAGTTCGTCGGGCGTGATGCCGTAGTTCATGTAGCGTTCGAGGTACAACGCCGTCATCGCGGGATCGCCGGGCTCATCGAACCAGCGGCGGGAACGGAGGCGTTTGTCGCCGTTGGAGCTGTGTGCGGTCATGGTTTGGCCTCCCTGTGCGGTTCGCCAGATTTCGCGCGCGTGCGGGTGTCGAGTCAACGCGCAACCCGCCGGCTGGCAACGCGTATGGACCATCGTTCCTATGTATACACAAATAAGGCGGTGCACGACACCTCCTAAATTTCGCTTTGATTTTTTCCACACAAGGAATAATCCCCGCGGGCGCTTATCGTCGTTTGATGGTCTGCGTGTCTTCAACCTGACGGAGTTCCCATGTTTTCCTTCAAAATGCCCCTGACCGCCGCGCTGCTGGCCGCCACCCTCACGATCGCCAGCCACGGGACCAGCTTCGCGAACGACGCGGATTTCACCCTCAAAAACAAGACCGGCTACCAGATCGACGAAGTGTATGTCGCCGCCGCATCCAGCAAGAGCTGGGGCCGTGACATCATGGGTACCGGCGCGCTCGCCGACGGGTCCAACGTGAAAATTACCTTCCCGCACGGCAACGGCGCCTGCATGTTCGACATTAAAGTGAAATATAATATCGACAACACCACGGCGGAGTGGGGCAATATCAACCTGTGTGAAACCGAGACGATATCGCTTTTTTGGGACGCCAAAAACCAAGTTAGCCGCGCGCTGACTGAATAATCGGCTGCCGCCGATGCTCGGCGGGCTGGGGGTCTGCGATCCTCAGCCCCAGCAGCCACCCTGGCCCTTTTCCGTGAAAATGCCGCCGGTAGCCGCGCTGCTGGTGACCGGTCCGACGAGAGGTGGACGGGGAGATTCGGACAGTGCGATAAGTGGAATTCCCGCATGAAAGCTGCGACGATGCCGAGCCCCCGCATATTTCTCGTCACCGGTGCCGCCAGTGGTGTAGGCGCGGCCATTTGCCGGACTGTCGCCGGCCCCGATTCTGCCATTCTGGTACATACCCGTCGCAACCGTGACGGTGCCGACGCCGTCGCCGCCGAAGTCCGCCGAAAAGGCGGACTGGCCCGGGTGTTCCTCTCCGATCTGGCGCAGCCCGAGGCGGCTGGCGCCACCATCGCGGAAGCCGTTCGAACATTCGGCGGTCTGGACGTGCTGATTAGCAACGCCGGATTTGCCGATCGCACCCCGATCGCCGATCTAACCGACGCCGCGATGGCTTCGTCCGTCGACGCCATCCAGGGGGCTTTTTTCCGCCTCGCCCGCGCCGCTATCCCGCATTTGCGCGCCGCTACCGACGCTCGGGTCGTCGCGGTATCGAGTTTCGTCGCCCACAGCTTCCGCACCGACGTGGCGACGTTCCCCGCCTCCGCCGCCGCCAAAGCGGGGCTGGAGGCTTTAGTGCGCGCGCTGGCCATCGAGCTTGGCGGCCACGGCGTCACCGTCAACGCCGTCGTGCCCGGCTTCATCCGAAAGGACGCCGGCGCGCATCGCGCGATCGATCCCGCGGCACTCCAGGCCCAAACGGCGAAAATCCCGCTGGCCCGCATCGGCCTGCCCGAGGATGTCGCGGCCGCTGTTGCCTTTCTCGCATCCTCCGCCGCGAGCTATATTACTGGGCAGGCGCTGCATGTGGATGGCGGGCTGGCAATCTGATCGATGGGGTGCCGCGAAGCGCAAAATCGATAATTGCTCACACCTGGGGTGAGCAATTGCTTTTTGTCTAAACCTGAAAAATGTGGACCGTCGCGCTTAGGTTGTTGGTATCCGCTTCGTCCCTAACCCGATGCTTTTGGCCAGTTCCGAACGGCGTTCCGCATAATCCGGTGCCACCATTGGGTAGCTCGGCGGCAGACCCCAGCGGGCGCGATAGGCCTCCGGCGTCAGGCCATGGGCGCTTTGCAGGTGGCGCTTGAGCGTCTTTTGTTGCTTGCCGTCCTCCAGGCAGACGATGTAGTCGTTGAAGACCGACGCCTCGGGTCGCACCGCGGGCACTGGCACAGTCGCGGCTGGTTCCGTCAAGGCGCGAGCCGTACCAGGATTGCCACTCGGTTCGAGACCGCTCAGCGCATCGTATACCGACCGAATCAAATCCGGTAAATCGTCGGCGCTGACCGCGTTGTGGCCTACATGGGCGGCCACAACGCGCGCGGTCAGTGCGAGAACGGTTGCAGCACCGGACGAATCGTCCATTCTTTGCCCTTTCGGCGTCTAACAATTGCCCCATATAAAGCACGCGGCCGGGAACCGGCAATAGCCGAAGGTTCGGTAAAAGGCATAGGGATCGGTCATGACAACGACGCAAGGCACTGCGATCGCAGCGGATCGGGAGATCGACATTACGGGCGATCTCTGTCCAATGACGTTTGTACGCACGCGCCTGGCACTGGACCGTATGTCACCGGGTCAGATTCTCCAGGTGCGCCTGCGTGGGGAGGAGCCGCTGCGCAATGTGCCCCGCACGGCGGCGGAGCAAGGGCATGCGGTGCTTTCGCTTGAAACCGGCGCTGACGGGATCAGCGTACTCCGGTTGCGTCGGGCGGCATCAGCGTCACGCGCATGACCAGCGCATCGTCGCCATTGGCATAATAGCGTTTTCGGCGTCCGACCTCGGTAAAACCGTGGCGCGCGTAAAGCCGGCGCGCGGATGCATTGTCCTCCGCCACTTCCAGAAACATCGTCCGCGCATCCGCCGCAGCCGCTCGGCGCATCGCGGCCTGTAACAGGTCGCGGCCCAGGCCTTGGCGGCGTGCGTCCGGCAGCACGGCCAAAGTCAGGATTTCCGCTTCATCCATGACAGTGCGGGCCAAAATCATGCCGCCCCGCGCGTCGATGAACCCAAAGCCGCCGGGCAGTCCCACATGCAGGGAAATGACGTTCGCGGACCAAACCTCGTCCGGCGGGAAGGCTGCTGCATGGATTCCCGCCAGCGCGTCCGCGTGCGCGGCGGTGACGGGTTCGGCGCTCACGCGATCGGCGGCGGCCGCAAACCGCCGGCGGGGAGCTTGGCTTCCGGCGGATCGACGTACAGTGGCTGAGCGTCGCGGAGCGGCAGCCGCCCAGCGAAGCGTTCGGCCGCTGCCGCGGCAACACCGGCGGCGGTTGGCAGAAAAGCGTCGGTCAGCATCACGTCGAAATCCCGAGCGGCGAGGCGTGCGGTGACTGTGATGGCGGCGTCGCCGGCGATGGCGATGGGGCCGGCCGGGGCGGGTAGGGCCGTCAGATCGTGCGCCGCCACCGTACCGCCGGTTTCCAGAAAGACCCGACCGCGACGGCTATCGACAACGGCCCACAGGGGGCGACCTTGGAGCTGGGTAAGGCCGGCGGCCAAAGCCTCCCCCACCGTGACCGCGATCACGGGGATTCCCAGGCCCAAAGCGAGGCCGTGTGCCAGCGCCAATCCTGCTCGGATGCCGGTAAAACTGCCGGGTCCGACGGTGACGGCGACGAAATCGAGCGGGCCTGGCGCGTCATCCAGTACTTCGCGCGCCATGACCGGAAGCAATGCGGCATGGCCTCGCGCGCCATCCTGACCGCGGTGCGCCAGCATGATGCCATCCGCCACCACGGCGGCGGAGCAACGTGCCAGCGCGGCGTCCAGTGCCAATACGCGGAACGTCATCGTAAATGACTACCGCGCAAAGTCATACGAGAAGGCACGCCTCATCGAAGTCGAGGCGGGCGGAGCGGGCGAACACGCCTTCCGGATCGCCATGGCCGATATTGACCAGAAAGTTGGACCGCCAGCCGTTATAGGCGAAGAACTCCGCGTCCACCTTAGCATTGTCGAAGCCGGACATGCCACCGATGTCGAGACCCAGCGAGCGTGCCGCGATCATCAGATAGGCGCCCTGTAGCGTGCCGTTGCGGAACGCGGTGGTCGCGGCCAGCGAGTCGTTGCTGGTGAACCAGTTCACCGCATCCAGATTGTGCGGGAACAGTTTTGGCAGCTTCTCGAAGAACTTGGGATCGTAGGCCACGATGGCGGTGACCGGGGCGGCCATGGTCTTGGCCATGTTGCCGGACGACAGCGCGGGCGCCAGGCGGTCCTTGCCTTCCTTGGTGCGGACGAACACGAACCGCGCCGGGGAGGAATTGGCCGACGTCGGGCCGAACTTCAGAATGTCGTATAGTTCTTTGACGGTCTCATCGGAGACCGCCTCATCCTTCCAAGCATTTTGGCTACGGGCTTCGCGAAACATCAGGTCGAGGCCCGCGGCGTCGATGGTCATGGTTGGTGCTCCGAACGTTCAATAGGCGGTTAGTACATTACCTGCTCGACGGCCGTCACTTCCGGGACGTAGTGCTTGAGCATGTTTTCGATCCCGTGCTTCAGCGTAGCACTGGACGACGGGCAGCCAGAACAGGCGCCTTGCATGTGGAGGCGGACGATGCCGTCGCGATAGCCGCGGAAGACGATGTCGCCGCCATCGCTGGCCACCGCCGGGCGGACGCGGGTATCGAGCAGTTCCTTGATCTGGTCGACGACTTCCCGATCAGCGGGATCGGTGTCTTCATCCAGATCGTCGTTATGGCCGCCTTCGATGACTGGGCGGCCGGCGACGAAATGCTCCATGATCGCGCCGAGCACTTGCGGCTTCAGCGACTGCCAGGCGATCTCATCGGTTTTGGTGACGGTGATGAAGTCCCCGCCCAGGAACACGCGCGCGACGCCGGGTAGCGCGAACAACGCGGTGGCAAGGGGGCTGCGGCCGGCGGAGTCCGGCGACGCGAAGTCGGCCGTGGACATCCCCATCACGTCCTGACCCGGCAGGAATTTCAGCGTGGCGGGATTGGGCGTGCCTTCGGTTTCGATGAACATGGTGTTGTGCCTGTCCGATTGAATGGAAACAGGACCGGAGCGGTCCTGGACGATGACTCGCTACATCGTGCCAAACGCGCGGAATGACAAGAGGGGCGCAAAAATGATCGCCCGCGTTAACCTTTGATTCACCTTTTTATGCGCAGGATCCCCCGGTCGAACCATTGAGAGGGGACCAGCCATGCTGTCTGTGCCGTCCGAGATCGCCGATATTTTCCGCTTCGTCCTGAACGACGAGGCACTGGAGATCACGCCGCACACCACCCAGGACGACGTCCCGGGGTGGGACTCGATGAACCACATCGCCCTTGTCGTGGAGGCCGAGGTCCGGTTCGGTGTGGCGTTCGAGCCGGAGGAGATCGACGCCTTCCGCAGCGTCGGCGACCTGATCGCGGCCATTCTGGCGAAGCAGGCCAACTGATGTCGTTCGCGTCATTCGGGTTCCTGTTCGCTTTCCTGCCGGTGGCGCTGGCCGGGTTCTGGCTGGTTGCCCGTTATGGACCCACGGCGGCGATGGCCTGGCTGATCGCCTGTTCGGTGGCGTTCTATCCGGTTGAGCACTGGCCGGTCCTGGCGGTGTCGCTGGCCGGCAACGCGGTGCTTGGGCGGTGGGTCAGAGCGACGGAGGGAAAGCCGGCGCAGGCGATCGTCGTCGCGCTTGGCGTCGGGCTGAATTTGGTGGGAATGGCGGTTGGGCGGTCGCTGGTGTCGGTGCCGCCGGGGATCAGCTTCATCGCCTTCACCCAGATCGGGTGGTTGCTGGACCAGCGGGGCGGCGTCGTGTCTCGGCGGCTGACTCAGCCGCTGTTGGTTCTGTTCTTTCCCCACCTGATCGCCGGCCCGATTTTGCGGCTTCGCGACGTCGCCGAACAATTCGCGGACCCCGCCACATGGCGGCCGCGAGGCGACAACCTGGCCGCTGGAAGCATCATCCTTCTGATCGGATTGCTGAAAAAAACCCTGTTGGCCAATCCGCTCGGCGTCATCGTCACCCCCGGCTTCGCCGATCCGGGGGCGTTGGGGCTGCTGCCCGCCTGGGGCACGGCGCTGGCCTGGTCATTTCAACTCTATTTCGATTTCTCCGGCTATTCCGACATGGCGATCGGGCTCGCGCGCATGTTCGGGGTGCGGCTGCCGGTCAATTTCGCCTCGCCGTACAAAGCACAAAGCGTCATCGAGTATTGGCAACGATGGCATATGACGCTGACGCAGTTCCTGGTGAGCACGGTGTTCAACCCGCTGGCGCTGGCGTGCATGCGCTGGCGGCGGGCCCGTGTTGTGCTGCTGGCGCCGCTGGTGGTGACGATGGCATTGGCCGGGCTTTGGCACGGCGTTTCGCTACCGTATCTGGCGTTCGGGCTGCTGCATGCGGCGTTCCTCGCGGCGAACCATGCATGGCGGGCGCTGTGGCCGGGGCCTCGGCCACAGGATTGGCGGTCCGTCGTTGGCCGGGTGGCGTTGACCTATTTTTGTGTGCTGCTGGCATCGGTCATTTTTCGGGCGCCGTCGTTGGACGTCGCGGGGATGCTGTTCGCCGGCATGATCGGACTGCACGAGGGCGCCCCATACCTGCATGGGGGCTTGCACGCGGTGTGGCTTGCCGGCTTGGGCGGCATCGTCTGGTTCATGCCGAATACGCAGCAAATCCTGGAGACCGGTCTCTGGCGCCCCACCCTTCCCTGGGCCGTCGCCGCCGGGTGCGCCGCCACACTGGGTGTTTTATCGCTGGGAGGAACGCATGAGTTCGTCTACTTCCAGTTTTAACCTCAAGCGTTATTTCGCGGCGATGGCGGTTGTTGCGATTATAACGTTCGGCGCCGTCTGGCTCTGGGTCCTGGCCATGCCGCTGGCGTTTCTGGAGCCGGAATACGCGTCCTGGCGGGCCAAACAGGCATTGTTGGCACAATGCGACCTGGGCGACGTTTTGATTTTGGGGGACTCCCGAGCGACTGTGGCTATCATTCCAGGTCTGTTGCCGGTGAAGGCGACCAATCTCGCGGTCGGCGGCGGCGAGGCGATCGAGGCTTATGCCGCCCTGACCCGCGCGCTAAGCTGCCCGCAAACGCCCAAACTGGTTGTGCTGTCGATCGACACCGTGCATTTTTCTCGCCCGGATTTATTCTGGGAGCGGACGATGCGGTTCGGATTCCTTAATGCAGCCGAACTGGCGGATTTACGCGATGTCTCCCACGCGCTGGGCGATTATTCCGTCTATGAGGAACGCCACACCGACGGCATTCCGTCCTGGTTGCGCGATCGTTTGTACCTGGCGCATTTTCCGCCGTATTACTTCGCCAGCCTGATCGAGGGCCGGCTGTTATGGCGCTGGCGGCACAATGAAGCCGGGCTGGCTGCATCCAGCGCAGCACGGGGGCAATATTATTTCGGTATCGACGAAGGCTCAAGCGTTGTCGCGGCGGATGGCAAGCTGACAGCATTCCGGCCCTTGCCCGTGTTGGACAGGTATTTTGCCCGTATCCTGGCGCTTCTCCAGGAACGTGGCATTCCCAGCGTGTTCGTCGCGATGCCGGTAAACGAAACGACCGCTCGGGCAATCCGCCCCGAAGTCCGCGACGGTTTCGCGGCGTGGCTGGCAGGGTTCGAGGCCCGCTATCCGGGCTTTCGCGTGGCCGGGCCGGTGGTGCGGCCTTGGCCGGATCGCTATTTCGGCGACGGGTTTTCTCATCTCAATCCCGCGGGGGCCGCGCGTTTTTCGGCAAGCGCGGAACTCAACACCCAGTTCGCGGGATATCAACGACTACAGGCGGCGCCGCCCAGGACGCAGAACGACGCGCAATAGGGATGGTTCAACGACACCGCGCCCGAAGCCTCCTTCAGTGTCCGGCCCATTTCGAAACGGGCATCGTAAGGCACCAGCGTGCACGCCACCACCGTCGGCGCCGACGCATCCTTGCGCTTCACCACCATGCGGGCGGAGGCGCACATCACGGCCTCGGGCGATTTTTGCAGGATACCCCAGCATGCCGTGGTGATTTCGGGCACGTCGGAGGCGGGGTCCATCTCCGGGAACAGCATTAGGCGCACTGGGTCCGAGGCATCGACCGGCAAGCCCAGTTCGTCGAACAGGCGGCCGTAGCCGGCACGCAGGGAGTCCTCGGGTTCAGGGGTCAGGCGGCGGCCGGCGACGTCCATTGAGAATCCGTTCTCGGCCAGCCAGACCAGCCCCTCGATCGTGGGTTGCCAGCTCCTTAAGCCGCGCTCCGCCTCGTGACCCTCCATTGTGTAGTGGTCCAAGGAAACGCGAACTTTCAGGCGATCGCCATACGAGCGATGGAGCGCCAGCAGCGGCTCCCGCAGTTTGCGCATGGGCAGCATCGCGTTGGTGAGCACCAGCGCGTGCAGGCCGCGCGATAGCACGTCACTCAGCATCCCGACGATCTCGGGGTTCATGAACGGCTCCCCGCCCGTGAAGCCGATCGATTGGGTGGGCAGCCCGTCGGCGGCGATCTCGTCCAGATACGTCCGCACCTCGGTTCGGGTCAGGTAGGCCAGCCGGTCGTTGCGGGGGGAAGACTCGATGTAGCAGCCCTTGCATGTCAGGTTGCACAGCGTGCCGGTGTTGAACCACAGCATGTCCAGCGCCTTCAGCGCCACGGACGCGCGTGTTTCGCCCCGCGCGGTGACGAAAGGGTGCCGGAACTTGGCGGGGTCGAGGCGTGGCTGCACGATCTGATCCATACCCCCATGATGGCGTACTCGCGCGGTTATGGCATCCTGGTTCGTGTAAAAAAATGGAGACCAAGATGCCCGGCGCGCTCGACCATTTGCTCGTCCTCGACCTGACCAGCCATCTGTCCGGACCCTACTGCGCCATGCTACTGGCGGATCACGGGGCGGAGGTGCTGAAGATAGAGCCCCCGACCGGCGATTCGGCGCGCAACATGCCGCCCTTTATCAACGGCGAGAGCGCGCCGTTCATGACGTGGAATCGCAACAAGCGATCGGTCGTTCTCGACTTGAAGCAGGCGGCGGACAAGGACGCGTTGTGGGGCCTGATCGATCGCGCCGATATCCTGATCGAGAACTACCGGCCTGGCGTGCTGGCTCGGCTGGGTTTTGGCTGGGACGTGCTGCACGCGCGAAAACCGAGGCTGATTTTGGCGTCCATTTCAGGCTTCGGGCAGACCGGGCCGTACGCCAACCGGGGCGGCTTCGATCTGATCACCCAGGCGATGTCCGGCCTTATGAGCACCAACGGCCCCGCCGATGGCCCACCGCACCGGCTGCCGATCGCGATTTCCGACGTCGCGGCCGGCATGTTCCTCGCCTTCGGGGTCATGGCGGCGGTGGAATCCCGCCACCGCACCGGAATCGGCCAGTATGTCGAGACGTCGCTGCTGGAGGCCGCCACGTCCCTGGCCGTCTACGAATCCGCCCACTACTTCGCCACCGGCACCCGCCCCGAGCGGATCGGGCAAGCGCATCGCGGCAGTTCGCCCTATCAGTGCTTCGAGACGGCGGACGGCTACATCGCGTTCGGCGCGTCGCAGCAGCATTTTTTCCGGTCGCTCTGCGACATCGTCGGCCGGCCGGATCTGTTCACCGATCCCCGGTTCAGTTCGAACGCCGAGCGGGTGAAGCACAATACAGTGCTGGTGGAGATGCTGGCGGGGGAGATGCGGGGGAAAAGCTCGGCCCATTGGCTGGGGGAACTGGAGAAGGCCGGCATCCCCGCCGGACCGGTGTTGAACTACGACGAAGTGCTGACCGACCCGCATATCCTGGCGCGCGATATGGTGGTCCGAACCGACCACCCGGTGACAGGCCCGTTCCACACCTTGGGCGTGACGGTGAAGCTGTCCGATACGCCGGGTTCGGTGCGGTTGCCCGCGCCAAGGCTGGGCGAGCACACCGCCGAGGTGCTAGGTCAGCGCAAAGCCGCCGCGGAGTAGGACCATGCGCTTTCTGATTTTCCCCCTTCTGCTCTGCCTCGCCGCATGCACGTCCGACCCGAGGGTGCTCGGCATTACCGGCCCCGGCCAGTTGGAGCAGCCGAAGACCGCACAGGAAGCGGTGCCGGGCGGCGACCTCACGACGCCGCAGGCGGTGCCGAACACGGGGAACGGGAAGTTCTGGGGCTACAACTAAACCTGTTCGCGGATCGACGGCCCCCGGTTGCGGTCGATCAGGTAGGTCACCGCCCGTACAAATGACCTTCGATCCTGCCCACCCCGTCAGGCCGGCGAATGCCGGTACCGACGACTCGCTCGGATGCGACGACGGCAAGTCTTGGGTACCAGTATTCGCCAGCATGACGTTGTATTGTGGCCGGTACGTCAACTGTTGAGCCGGTCGTTATAAGCTTGCGCCGAAGTCGGTCCAGCGTGATGCAAAGCGAAGTGTTCGAGGCCTTTCGGGCGATCGACGTGCCCGAGGACAAGGCCTTGAAGGCCACCGCCGCTTTGAGCAGGCGCGACGACGATGTCGCTTCGATCGAGGTCGCGTTCATGCTGCTGAAGTGGATGATCGGATTTGTTCTGGCGTTCCGGATCGCGATTGCGCTGAAGATATTCGTTCACTGAGCGGACCCGGTTATCTGTCCAGCCAAATACCCGCCAAATCCTGGTTCACATAATGACTTGGGCTGATTTTGAAGCCCTTCACGTAGCTGTGATACGGCACGATGCGGTACCGCCATAGCAGGAACATTTCGTGGGCTTGGGTGTCAAGCACCAGCTTTTCGAACTGCCGCATCAAAGCGCGCTGTTTCCCGAAGTCGGGTTCCCGGAGCATGCGGTTGTAGATGTCGATTTCGGCCGGGTCGTCGAAGTGACCGTAATTCGCCTCCGACACCGAATGCGGCAGATATTTGGTGCCGTCGAGCAGGGGATTGACGATGTTCTGGCACTCGGCATCGACCGCGACCTCGAAATCGCCGCTGCGCAGGGATTCGGTGTAGGGGCCGGTGGGCAGCACGCGCTGGGTGGCTTTGATGCCGATCTTGCTCCAGGAATCGATCGCCCAGATCGCGTTGAATTTATAGGGCTGATCGACGTTGCGGTTGAGCAACTCGAACGTCAGCCCCTCGGCGCCGGCTTCTTTCAGCAAACGTCTGGCTTCTGCGCGGGATTTTTCGATGTCGGGCCAATAGCCGGCGATTTGGTGCAATTCCTCCTTGGTCGCCGCCAGAGGCGAGGTCGGAAACACGATGCCCCCCACGGTTTTCGAAACGGTAATCCGCGACATCGCCGCCGCGTCGCCCCAACGATCGATCGCCAGCGTCAGTGCGCGCCGCACCCTGGGGTCGTCGAACGGCTTGCGCGCGTGGTTCGGCGTGATCAGCGCGCCGCAGTTCCAGTCGCTTTCCTGCACTGTCAGTTGGTCGCCGAGCGCGGCTTTGAGTTCGTCGCGGGTGGCGGGCGGGAAGCCGCGGAATTCGATGGCTGCTCGGTCGGAACGGATCGCGGCGACGCGGACGGCCTGCTTGTCGGCGAAGATGCCCACGAAACCGTCGAGATAGGGCAGGCCGGGCCGGTAGTAGTCGGGGTTGCGCACGCCGGAGATCGATTGACCCGACTGGTATTCCTTGAAGCGAAACGGCCCCGAACCGAGGATGTGGGATTCGTACCAGTGTGGATCACGGTCCAGGACGGATTTTTGGTAGAGGAACGCGTAGGGGTCGGCGAGCGCGGGGAGGAATGCCGCTGTCGGGAATTTCAGGTGGAAGACGACGGTTTTCGCGTCAGGGGCCTCGACCTTGTCGATCATCGAATAGTAGCCGCCCCTCGCGCTGACCACCCCGGGCGGAGGGTCAACGATATGGTTCCAACTGGCGGCGACGTCCGGAGCGGTCAGTGTCGATCCGTCGGAGAAGCGAACGTCGTTGCGGATCGTGAAGCTGTATGTCCTGCCGGCGTCCGTCGGCGCCGGGATGTTTGTGCAGGCGTCACAGACGAACTGGGTCACATCCGCCGGATTGTCGGGGTTGGCGCGGATCAGCACGCTGTAGAAGGGTGCCACGGCGTGGATGGTGGCGAAGGTGTTTTCCCGGTGGCCGTCGAAACTGGGGGGCGAGTCAGCCGGGATCATGAACGACAGCGTGCCGCCGCGCTTGGGCGTTTCCGCGGCGGTCGCGGGCGTGGCCAGGGCGAGGAGCAGCGTGAGGGCCGCGGCGATGGATTTGTTCATGGTTGCCTCCCAGTGGGTTTGTAGCGCGGGTGGGGATTCGGTTAAACGGTGACATAACTGGTCGAGGCCAACCCGTGGATATGACTAGACCATGATCGTTTGAGGTTGCACGCGATCTCGGCGTTCGATCATGGTCTAAGCCTTTGTTTGA